>JABMSA010000451.1 GCA_013202185.1 Planctomycetota bacterium | reverse complement strand
CGCATGCGAGCCAGCCTTTGCCGGGTCCGATTTGCCTTGCTCCACGCCGGCGCAGGCGGTCGAGGTTTTCCTGCACGGCGGGGCTTTCGTACATTGTTTGGTTCATCGCGGGTGCTATGATGAGCGGCTTGCGAAAGGCCATGATTATCGTTGTGAGGGCGTCGTCGGCGATGCCGTTTGCGAGCTTGCCGATGATGTTTGCCGTGGCCGGGGCAATGACCGCTACGTCGGCGGCGTCTGAGATGGCGATGTGGTCGGGGTTGCGTGCTTGCGCCTTGTTCCACAGGTCAGTCACAACAGGATTGTTCGTGATGTATTCGAACGTGAGGCCGGTTATGAGTTTCTGTGCGGCGGCGGTCATTACGGTTGTGACGTTGATGCCGCGCTGCCTGAGCCTGGAGGCCAGGTCGGCCGCTTTGTACGCGGCGATTCCGCCAGTTACGCCTAGCAGCACTGTTCCCGACGGTTCGCTCATAGCTGGGCCTGTTCGTCAAATGTGGATTCGAGCGATGGCGTGGCTCCGCCTTCGGCGCCGGCTTGCTCGCGGATGTCTGAGAGTGCGAGCTTGTCTTCTTCGATCTCCTGGAGCACGGTGTAGAGGGGGTTGCGATGGTGCTTGAGGATCAGTTGCCTCTGGCCGCGGTTCAGCTCGAGCAGGCGCTTTTGGATCAGGGATGCCAGTTTGAATCGCCCGCCAACTTTGCACGAGAGTTGGTGAAGTCTGCTTTCATCCATAACGGAACTGCCTCCAAGCGGTCGGTAATGGGCTTGTTGATACGACAACTGAAAGGGGTTTGAATTCATTTGTTTTTTTCCCCTGCGATTATCGAGTGTATGCGCCGGACGGTCTTTTCGAGCTCGTCGTTGACGACTATGTGCTGATATTCTCCACGCCTGGCCATTTCGCGCGTGGCTATTTCAAGTCTTTCCTGTTTTGCCTCCGATGTGTCGGTGCCTCGGCCGTTGAGCCGGTGCGCGAGTTCCAGAAAATCGGGCGGATCGACGAATATCGTGATCGCGTCGGGATACGCCTGCGCCACTTGCGCCGCTCCCTGTGTGTCGATGTCCATCAGCATCACTTTGCCTGCGGCGGTTGCTTCTTCGAGAGGGCTCTTCGGTGTGCCGTAAAGGTTGCCGGCGTATTCCGCGTATTCGGCCAGCTCGCCTGCTTCGATTTTTTTTTCGAATTCCTCGCGCGTGAGGAAGTAGTAGTCCCGGCCGTTTTCTTCGCTTCCGCGAGGCGAGCGTGTAGTGGCGGAAACCGAAAGTTGAACAGCCGGATCAAGCCTTGTCAGCTCTCTGCAAATCGTGGTCTTGCCGGCGCCTGAAGGCCCCGAGATGACGACGAGCTTGCCTTTGCCCGCGTGGCGTGATTCGGACATTCACCTTCTCGAAAAAAGCGGCAAGCACTATTCGATGTTGAGCACTTGCTCTCTGATCTTGTCCACCGTTGTCTTGAGGGCCGTTACGCGGGCCGACAACTCCGCGTCGTTGGACTTTGCGCCCATGGTGTTTGCTTCTCGGTGCATTTCCTGGCCGAGGAATTCCAACTGCCTGCCTACGGCGCCGCCGGCGTTCATTATACTTCTGAACTGCAAGACGTGCGAGCCCATTCGAGCGATCTCTTCGGACATATCGGATCGCTCGATGTAGAAGACGATCTCGCGCGCGAGAGCCTGATCCTGCGGGTCAATGTCGATTCCGTCGAGGAGTTTGGTCACGCGTTGGGTGAATCGCGCCTTGTAATCCTCGAGTGCCTCCGGGGTGCGGGCCTTTATGTCGTCGAGAAGCTCTTCAACGGTGTTCATGTGATTTGCCAGGTCATTGGCAAGCTCGGCGCCTTCGGCCTGGCGCATCTGCGCGGCATTCTCGGCTGCGCCGCGAACCGCCGCCTCGATGAGGGGCTTCAGTTCTTCCGCCTCGACTTCCGATTCCTCCTCTGCCACGAGCACTCCGGGCAGTGTCGACAGCAATTCGAACGACACTTTTCCGTCGAGGGTGAATTCTTCTTTCATTTTCTGAAGCTGGCGCCAGTACCCGCGCGCGACGCCGGCGTTGAAAATGTAACCGCCGGGGTTGGATATGCGTTCGCTCTTGAGGTAGATATCGACGGTGCCTCTGGAAAAGCTTTGCTTGAGTACTTTTTCCACGGACGATTCGAAGCGCGTCAGATGCGGGGGCAGCTTGCAGTGCGTCTTGAGAAATCGACCGTTGACCGACCGGATTTCGGCTTCGACGGAGTAATTGCCGCCGGTTGAGGCGGCCCGACCGTAACCGGTCATGCTTTTCAGCATAGTATGACTTCCCTTGAGGAAAAAGTGTTTTCGCTCGATGCCGGCTCAGGCCCGGCAGGCGCTGATACCTGGCAGCACGCACCTTGCAAGGCGTGCGGGCGTGGATTTACTGCTCAGGCAACGCCTCTGTTGTCTTGCCCGTCGAGCAGCAGCGCACCGTCGTCTTCGGCTGGTGCATCGTCTGCCGGCGCGTTATCTGCCGGCGCGTTATCTGCCGGCGCGTCGTCGGCCGGTTCGGCGTCGGGTGCTTCGTCGATGGTTTCTATCACGCCGGAGCTTTTTCCCGCGCCAACGGGGCCGCCCGGTCGCATGGACATCATGATGGCGAGTACGATCGCGAGTACCATGAACAGTGTGGCAAAGAGTGCGGTGGCTTTTCGGAGCGGGCCGCCGACCTTGGCTCCGAATGCCGAATCAACTCCTCCGCCGCCTCCGAATGCCGCGGCGAGGCCGCCGCCCTTGCCCGACTGCAACAGCACGGTAATAACGAGGAACGCGCAACTGATCAGGTATATCACTTTCAGTATGGCAAAGATAAGCTCGTACAAAGTGTCAGGCCTCCTTGAAGTTGACCAACGCTGTAAAGGAGTCGACATCGAGGCTGGCGCCTCCGACGAGTGCGCCGTCGATGTCGGGCTGCGTCATCAGTGATTTGACGTTGTCGGGTTTCACGCTTCCGCCGTATTGAATCCGCACGCCCTGTGCCACGTCGTCGCCAAAGATTTCGGCAAGGATGGATCGAATGGTCGCGTGGACTTGCTGTGCCTGGTCGGGTGTTGCGGTTTTGCCGGTGCCGATCGCCCAGATCGGCTCGTAAGCTACGACGACTCGGGCCATTTGCCCGGATGTTATGCTTTCAAGCCCGTCGCGGATTTGTGTCGAAACAATATCGAGGGTCTTTTGGGCTTCGCGTTGTTCGAGGCTTTCGCCCACGCACATTATCGGCAGCACGCCTGCCTTCAGTGCGGAATGCATTTTCTTGTTTACAGTTTCGTCAGTTTCGCCGAAGTGTTGCCTTCTTTCCGAGTGGCCTATGATTACGTGTGTGGCTCCAACGCTGAGTATCATCGGCGCGGAGATTTCACCGGTGAAGGCGCCTTTTTCTTCCCAGTGCATGTTTTGGGCTCCGACTGCAAAGCGGGTGCCGGTGCAGGCGTCGACCACGTCGGGAAGGAACAGCGCCGGCGGGAACAGCCCGATCTCGACGTCCTCGACGTCCGTGAGATTTCGCTTGAGGCCGTTGGTCAGCTCGAGCGCGCCCTTGAGGTCCTTGTTCATCTTCCAGTTGCCGGCAATGAATGGTTTTCGCATAACTGGCTCGGTGCCGTCTCCTTTCGATCGCTCGGCGTGGCAATAGCCTAGCGGCACTCAGCGCTGGGTCACGTGAGAGAAACCTATATTCTACCACCGGAAAGGGCGAAAATCAATTCAAAAACGGGAATCATGCACCGATGGCATGGCGTGTGGGCATTGGGCGGCCGTTGCGCGCGGTTAGCCTGCCGGGCTTTCAGCAGCAAGCCGAGAGGTTACATGGGTGCGTGCGGCTCTTGTTAGTTATGTTGCCGCGGCTTGTTCCTGCAGTGTGAGGTAATTGACAATCGCCTTGGGTATCTGCTGAATGGGCAGCACATCGGCGGCGGCCCCGAGGGCTATGGCTTCCTTGGGCATGCCGAATACCACCGAGGTCCTCTCGTCTTGCGAGATGGTGTATGCGCCGTTGTTTCGCATTGCCAGCAGGCCGGCGGCTCCGTCGGCGCCCATTCCCGTGAGGATCACGCCGAGAGCGTTGCGGCCTCCCTGACGTGCAACCGAGTGGAAGAGGACGTCGACGCTGGGCCTCTGATGGTGCACGGGCGGGCCGTCTTTGATCCTGACCCTGTAGCAGGCCCCGCTGCGGTAGAGGATCATGTGCCTGTTGCCGGGTGCGATGAGCGCCAGGCCGGGCACAACGCTGTCGTTGTCGTGCGCCTCTCGCACCTCCATCTGGCACGACGTGTTGAGCCTTTGGGCGAAGGTAGCGGTGAAATGCTCGGGCATGTGCTGCACGATAACCGTGCCCGGTGCGGAGGCGGGCAATTGTCGCAGCACGGCTTCGATGGCCTTTGTGCCGCCGGTGGATGCGCCGATTGCGAGGACCTTGTTGGTAGTCTTGAGGTCGATGGCGGGTGCCGGCTCCGCGGCGGCTGTGGCTTCGGCCGTTTCTTTTATTCTTTTCGGGCTCGAGACGGCCGCCCCGCGTATTGCGCGGGCGAGGTCGCGCGGCACGGCATTGGTCGAGTATTGAGAGCCCGGCTTGCATATTACCTCGACGGCCCCAAGCTCGAGCGCCTTGAATGCCGTCTCGCTGTTCTTGGGCGTCAGTGAGCTTACGACCACCACGGGCATCGGGTGGTGTTTCATCAGCTTCGCCAGGAACGACAGGCCGTCCATCCTGGGCATTTCGATGTCGAGGGTTATCACATCCGGCTTCAGGCGCACGATCTTCTCTCGCGCGGCGTATGGGTCGATGGCGGTGCCCACAACCTGAATGTCGTTGTATTTCGAAAGCTCCTCGGTGAGGACCTTTCGAACAACGGCTGAATCGTCTACTACAAGAACGGAGATCACGACAGCTACTCCTTCAGCGCGGGGATCTCATTCTCGACAAACAGCAGCACGTCGGCCGAGCCTTCGTCGAGGATTATGTGAACATCCGCCACGGGGTCTTCGTTGCACGAGGGTGGGTCATCGACGTTTTCGAGAAGGCGCGGGGCCTCGAGGTGGAAGATCTCGTTCTCGGCGATGGCCGGCAGCAGGTTACCGCACATTACGTTGGCCACCTCGCCGAGCGCGTCGCGCTGCTCGTCTTGTGAGGGTGTTTCGCTCACTCCGAGCATGTTTGCGGCAAGGGCGCCGAGTAGTTCGTCGCAGGCCTTTATCACCATGCTCCCGCAGAACGGCCCGGTGAAATCCACACACACCGCGACATACGGTTGTCGGCGGTCGACGGTCTCCTCCTCCATCGGCAGCATCAGGCCCAGCTCTTCAAAAGTCAAGGCCGCTGCCCTGTAGATTTTCTGCTCCAGTTGCGTGCTCATAGGTTACTCCTGTAAGTTCGGCAATCGCTTCGCGCACGGTTTCGGGCGTGAATGGTTTATGAACGAACTCGGTGCCTTTCGCCTTGAGAAGCTCTATTCGCTTCTCGCTGCTTTCCGACGATACGACAATGATCGGAAACTTTGCCGTCTCGGGGTCTTCACGCAGCCTGTCGATCAATTCCTCGCCGTTCATCACGGGCATGTTGATGTCTACCAGGGCCACGTCGATCCATTCGTTGTCGATCACCTGCAGGGCTTCCTGGCCGTTGCCGGCCTCGTATATTTCACCCAGAGGCAGGCCGCTGAGGCGCAGGCCCTTGATGATCATCTTCCGCATGATCGAGCTGTCGTCCACCACTAGAACATTGAGTGCCATTTCCTGCTCCTTGGTCTGTACCTTGCGTGGTACGCCTGGTGCTCAAAGTGTTTTGGAAACTCCGTTGGTCTTAAGGATTACCTCTCCGGTGCTCAGGTTGAGGCTCATTGTCCTCGATTGGTTCCCTCCCACGTCGTGTGCCTTGAGCAGCACCCCGTTTTTCCAGAGAAGTTTCCTGAGCACGATGAAATTTCGTTTGCCTATTTCAAAGTAATCATCTCGGCCGATACTGAGGGGGGCTGCCCCTCCGGCCACTCTTACTATAGCTCTCTGCTTCCTGGCGCCGGCCTTGTAACAGGCAATAAACAGCCTGGGCACGGCCGTGTCTACAAACATCAGCGGCTTTTGTGCCGCCTTTGTGGGGTCGCCCGTCGACAGGGGTAGCATGATGTGCGCCATTCCGCCGACCTGCGCCTCCGGGTCGTAAACGGTAACGCCCAGGCAGCTTCCGAGGGCATAGGTGACTATGGTATCGTCGGGGTTTCTCGACACTTTCATGTCAGCCACGCCGATGATGTGCTTCACGACTATTTCTCCACGGCTTCCGGCTCATTGTTTTCTGTATATCGTCGGCTCTACATAGCAGAAGCAATGCTTGATGCCCGTGAGGCTTTCGGAATGGCCGAGAAAAAGGAGGCCGTCCGGCGCCAGCATGTCCCGGAAGCGCTCAATGAGCCCGGCCTGAGTCTG
>JABMSA010000450.1 GCA_013202185.1 Planctomycetota bacterium | reverse complement strand
TGGCTGCCAGATGAACAAGCTCGATTCCGAAACGGCCGCCGAAATGCTGCTCGCGGCCGGTTTCGATGCCGCCGTCGGCCCTGACGACGCCGACGTCATCCTCTTCAACACGTGCAGCGTCCGCGAGCACGCCGAAGAGCGCGTGTACTCGCGCGTGGGCGCGCTCAAGCTGCAAAAGCAGCGCCGGCCCGAGCTGATCATCGGCGTTATGGGCTGCATGGCCCAAAAGGACGGCGAGAGAGTCTTTCGCCGGGCGCCGCTGGTCGATATCGTTTGCGGGCCGAAGCAAGAGAGCAACCTTGCGCGCCTTATCGGCCGGGCGCGGGAAGGGAGGCGAATCCTCGCACTCGACAACGGCAGCCGCATCAAGACCCGCCAAAAACCGCCCGGCAACGTCCACCTCACAGCCCCTATCGAGCCGCCGCCTTTCGCCCGGAGCGGCATCACGCGGCCGGCCCCGTTCAAGGATTTCGTCGCAATCACGCTCGGCTGCAACAACTTCTGCTCGTATTGCATAGTGCCCTGCGTGCGCGGCCCCGAGGAGAGCCGCCCGGCAGACGAGATCGCCGATGAGATCAAGCGGCTGGCGGATTCAGGCGTCCGCGAGATCACCCTGCTGGGGCAGAATGTCAACTCCTACGCCGGCGGGCTGCCGCGTCTGCTCCAACGCATACACAACACACCCGGGCTGCAACGCATCCGCTTCGTCACCTCGCATCCGAAAGACGTGACCGACGACCTCCTGCAGGCGATGGCCGAGCTGCCGAAGGTGTGCGAGTACCTCCACGCGCCGGCACAGTCGGGCTCGACATCCGTGCTGCACCGTATGAATCGGGGCTACACGCGCGAGCATTACGACGACATGCTCGAGCGCGCCCGGCGGATCGTGCCCGGCATCGAGATCGCCGGCGACTTCATCGTCGGCTTCCCCGGCGAAACGGAAGAAGACTTCCACGAAACCGTCGACCTCGTGCGAACGGCGGGTTTCAACCAGTGCTTCATTTTCAAATACTCGCCGCGCCCCGGCACGCGGGCTGCAGAGCTGCCCGACGACGTGCCCGACGAGGTCAAGAAACGCCGCAACGGCGAACTGCTCGCCGTGCAGGAAGAAGTGAGCGCGCGCCGCAACCGCGACAAGCACGGGCGGGTGCTCGAGGTACTGACCGAGGGCCCGAGCAAGAATGACGCGTCGAAGCTCGCCGGCCGCAGCCGTGGGTACGATATTGTTATTACCGAAGGGGCGGCGTCGCTCGCCGGCCGGACCGTGCCCGTTCGAATCACCGAATCGACCCCGCTGACGTTGTTTGGGGAGATAGTTGAATAAAGTTGGCCGCACAGGCGCCCGCGAAAAACGGCGAGCGCCCGTCGCGGCACCATACCAAAGGAGACCGGAATATGGATGTTTTCGAAGCTATTGACCGAAGGCACAGCTACCGGGCCGAGTATGTCGACAAGCCTGTCCCGCGTGAAGACCTGCAGAAAATCGTGCAGGCCGGCATCCAGGCGCCCTCCGGCTGCAACGCGCAGAGCACCACGTTTGTGATCGTCGACGCCGCCGCCGTGATGGCGCAGATCCGCGAGGTGGTGCCCGTCAAGTCGCCCGCCCTCATCGCTTGCATCGTCGATCCCACGCCCGTTTACCAGGAGCTTTCCTTCGAGATAGAAGACTGCGCCGCCGCCGTGGAAAACATGCTCCTTGCCATCGCCGCGCTCGGCTACGCCACCGTATGGCTCGACGGCATGCTGCGTCGCGAGGGCGTCGCACAGCGACTCGGCGCGATCCTCAACGTGCCCGAGGGAAGACGCGTGCAGATAATACTGCCGGTCGGCGTGCCGGCGGAACAGCGCAAGCAAAAAGAGAAAAAAAACTTCGAGCAGCGTGCCTGGTTTAATCGATACGAAGGATAACGCCGCGAGGCAGCGGAAGCAGCCAGCGCCCAGCAGTGAACTACTGGGCTACTATCAGTCGTCCTTACAGGACTGCATCCCCGAGCCGGTGTTCGCCTTGTTCAGTGCCGTAGGCACGGTTGAACGTAGCCCAGCGTTTCAACGCTGGGGCTTGGTACATGAGTACTTGCGGTCTGTTTGGCCATGACTGCGGAAGTTACCAATTTATGCGCACAGTAATCTTACTTTTCATGCTGCTCGCACCATCCGCCGGATACGCAGCCGACGACGCCCAATGGCCGTTCCCCGGCCTGGTGCGCCGGCGGCATTATGTCGCCGAGCCGCGCAACGACGTGCCCCGCCAAACGGCCGTCGTTGTGTTCGGCACCGGGGGCATTCTCGATGCAGGCAAACCCAACCTTCGAGTGGTTGCCGGCGTGGGAGGCGGCGTGCCTTGGCGCGTGCTCCAGGTAGGGCCGGGCAGCACCTGCCGGCTGGCGTTCGAGGTGATTCCGCCTGTCAAGGATTATTACGTCTATTACGGCCCGCAAGCGGCGGCTCGCAAGGCGCCCGAGTGGATACCGGAAGCAGGGCTGATACTCAAAACGCGACGCTTCAACGGCGGCGCATTCAAAAACTACGAGCAGTTGAAGAAGGCGATCGACGACTCGGGGCCGGAGTATGGCACGGGGCTCGTGAGGCAGGTGTTTCACGGCCATAATCCGTTCGGGCCGTCGGACGCGTATGTGAGCCTGTATGAGGGCTTCTTGTGGATCGAAAACGGCGGCGAGCATACCTTTGCCACCACGTCCGACGATGCCTCCGTGATGCTCGTGGGCGGGAAAATCGTGGCGGCGAAGTACGGATACGGCGGGGCCAGGCGCGATGTTCGATTCATGGGCAAGCCCGTGCAGCTTGCGCGCGGCAGGCATGCGTTTGAGTATTACCACGTCGACGCAGGAGGCGAACAGGCAGCCGTGGCCGCGTGGAAACCGCCCGGCGGAAAGTGGGGCGTCATCCCGCCCGAGGCCTTCGGGCCGGTGATCGATCCCGTGGCCGCCGGCTATGCAGTGCAAGGCCGGGCCGTGGCGCCCGATATACGACCGATCAATTCCGGGGAGGTGATCTTTCGAGGCAAACAGATGACGCGTTTCAGCTTCAAAAACGCCACCCTCGATCCGGAGGTTTTTCAGTTCCGGCCGCGGTGGGATTTCGGCGACGGCGCGTCGTCGGAGACCGTGAACCCCGAGCATGTTTATTTCGAGTTCGGCGAGTACGACGTCACCCTCACACTGACCCGCGCGGGCAAGTCGTACACCGCACATCACCGAATCATCGTCGACGACGGCTGGCAGCGGCAGACGATCGGCAACCCCGACGACCTCCGCCAGTACTACCGCATCATAAGGGGCTATCAATTCGAGCGGATGAAAGTGTCGGACGTCGACCGCGCCATCGACGTCTTCGAGAAGCTCGACGCCCACGACGAGGTGCTGAGAGTGAGCGGCGTGGTGGTCGCACGGCGAGACGAGGCCGACGACCCGACGTACCTGCGCCATTGCCTGCTGCACGCCGAAGCGCTGTGCAGGGAAAAAGAACGGCGCGACGAACAGCCGCAGCAAGAGAAGGTCGACGACGGCACAAAAGACGAATACGCCGGCGTGGATTTCTTCGCCAAGGCCGTAACCACCCTGGCCGAAGCGGAAAACCGCCTCGAAAAACCCGAGCACAAGGTGAAAGCCGCACTCAAGAAGGCCGACGTTTACCTCTACTATCTTCGCCGGCTCGACGAGGCCCGCCTGGAGTACGAACGGATACTGAAGACCTATCGAGCCACCGACTCGGCCGAGACGCGTACGGCACAGATCCGGCTGGGTGATTACTTCAGGAAGAAAGGCCAAACCGACGCCGCCCGCGAAGCCTACGAGAAAGCCAATCGAATGCAGGCCGCAGACCGGCCTTACACGCAGGATATCGTAAGACGGGGAGCGCTGCAGGAATCGGCCGAGAACTACCTGTTCCGCCGAGAGCTCGCCGCCGCCCGCCGCGCCCTCGACACCTGGGAGTGGGAACATCCCGAGGAAAAACTGGCGGGGCGCAGCAGCCTGCTCCGGGCCGAGCTTGCCGTCATGGAAAACAACTACGGCGAAGCCCTCACGCAACTGCACGACCTGGTAACCGGCAACAAGAACAGCCCCCTCGCGCCCGAGGCGCTTCTGAGGGCCGCCAGGCTCCGCGCCGATCTGCTAGACTATCGAAAAGCCCTCGCCGCGTGCGAAACGCTCATCGCCGACCACCCCGACAGCCCCCTGAAGGAAGATGCCGGCTACTTGTCGGGCGAGTGCCTGCTGCGCATCGGAAAGCACCAAAAAGCACTTGCGCGCCTGCAAGACATGGCCGCTACTTATCCCAACAGCCCCCACGAGCCACACGCCATGCTGCTAACGGGCGACTGCCTGCTGAAGCTGGGCAGGCCCGCCAAGGCCAAAGCCACCTGGCAAAAGCTGCTGGAGAAATTTCCCGACACACAAGAAAGCAAAGCCGCCGGAAAACGGATGAAGGAATTACCCTGAAAAAGAAACCGGCCGATTACGTCCAACGCCGCCTGGCCAAGCTCGGCGGGCGTCTGAAAAAAGCCAAACTCGACGGCCTGCTCATCACAAACGCCACCAACGTCCGCTACATGAGCGGATTCACCGGCGCCGACTCGTGGCTCGTGGTAGCGCGTGATGGCGCCGCCCTGCTCACCGACTCGCGCTACACCCAGCAGGCCGGGTTCGAATGCAGGCACTGCGGCGTAACGACCCGCAAGGGCACGCTTCGCGACGCATGCATCAAGCACCTCAAGTCGCACGGCCTGCGCATCGTCGGCTTCGAGGCCGATTCAATCGCCTACGCACAGTGGCGGAAGCTCGAGAACGACGCAATCGAGTGGCGGCCGACAAGCGGCATGATCGAAAACATGCGCCTGATCAAGGACGCCGGCGAAATAAAAAGTATTCGACGGGCCGCAACAGTGGCCGAAAAATGTTTCCAGAGCATCAGGGAGTGGATAAGCCCGGGAATGACGGAAAGACAGGTGGCCAACAAGATCGAGTTCGAGCTGCGCCGCCTGGGGGCACAAAGCAGCTCATTCGAAACCATTGTGCTATTCGGCGAGAGGTCTTCGCTCCCGCACGGAAGGCCCGGCCAGAGGAGCCTCGGGCCAGGTGAGCCGGTGCTGATCGACTGGGGCGCGCGGCTCGACCTCTACAATTCCGACTTGACTCGGATGCTGCTTCCAAGTACAATAGGCTCGAAGCTGAAACGAATATACCGGGCTGTGCTCGTGGCACAGCAGGCGGCCATCGACGCCGCGAGGCCCGGAATGACCGGGCGCGAGCTTGATGCCGTAGCCCGAAATCACCTGACCAGGGCCCGATTGGGCAACAGATTCGGCCACGGGCTCGGCCACGGCGTAGGTATGGAAATACACGAGGCCCCTGTTGTGGGCCACACAAACGACGCACGGCTCCGCCCGGGGATGGTATTCACAATAGAGCCGGGAGTGTACATACCAGGCTGGGGAGGAATAAGGATCGAAGATATGGTCCAACTCACGCGCACCGGACGGCGCATTCTGACCGCGCTGCCCAAAAAACTGGAAGAAGTATGCGTCTTGTAGGCGCATGCGTTTTTTGCTGTATAGAGGCAACTCGATGATAAGTCCGAACGAATTGAAGACCGGAATGACAATAATGTGGAACGGCGCCATTCATCAGATCGTCGAGTTCCAGCACGTCAAGCCCGGCAAAGGCCACGCGTTTGTCCGCACCAGGCTCAAGAGCCTGAAGACCGGCCAGGTCGTCGAAAACATATTCAAGGCCAAGGAAAACATCGAGCAGGCCATCGTAGAGCGCCACATCGTGCAATACCTCTACAAAGACGCCACCAACCTGGTGTTTATGGACAACAACACCTACGACCAGATCGAGGTGCCTGTCTCGAGCGCGGAACATCTGCTGCTCTACCTCAAGGAAAACGAGGAAGTCACCGCAGTGATGTACGAAGGCACGGTCATCGACGTCACCCTGCCATACACCGTCGAACTCGAGGTAGTGTCCGCGCCTCCCGGAGTCAGAGGCGACACAGCCCAGGGCGGTTCCAAACCGGTCGAGGTAGAGACCGGCGCCACCGTCGTCGTGCCGCTTTTCATCAACGAAGGTGACGTCATAAAAATAGACACCCGCAGCGGAGAGTACCTTACGAGGGCATGACCGAAAAAGAAAACGGGCCCAGCGTAGGAGACGCACATGAACGATGACCAGAAAGAAACCAAGGACCTCCTGGCCGAGTTGATCGAACTCATGAACAAAAACGATCTGGCCGAATTGGAAATCGAAGAAGAAGGCTGCCGCATACGCCTGCGCAAGGCCGAAAAGGCAGCCGACCGACCCGTGATAATATCCGCGCCCGCCGCCTCTGCCGAGGCCCCCGCCCAACAGCCTGCGCCCGCACCGCAGCAGGGCAACCAAGCCCCCGACCACAACCTTGTCGAGATAACATCGCCGATGGTAGGCACCTTCTACAGGTCACCCGGCCCCGACGCCGACGCCTTCGTCGACACAGCCGATACCATCAGCGAAGAAAGCGTTGTGTGCATCATAGAAGCAATGAAAGTAATGAACGAAATCAAGGCGGAGCGCGCAGGCACGGTCAAGGAAATCCTCGTCGCCGACGGCGAACCGGTCGAATACGGCCAGCCGCTTTTCCTCATCGAGCCGGCTTAGCGCGGAGGTCGCAGTTGTTCACCAGAATC
>JABMSA010000449.1 GCA_013202185.1 Planctomycetota bacterium | reverse complement strand
TGCAAGCGGAGGCTGCTAGCGCGCGGAGGTGTTCACGACCTCCGCCACCGTCCCCTTGGGAGATGGGGCACTTCCGTGCATACGTCCTGCGGGCGGAGGCCCCCCCACGCGCTTACGGGCTTCCAAGATGCCAAGGCGCGTCGGGCGATTTCACCGACGCAGGTAACTGCATCTCGCCAAATGCAGGCGGTGCGCCACCGACGCGCGTTCGGGCTGACGGCGAGGCGGGCCACGGAACAACGCTGGCAGGGGGCGAGAAGCCCAACGAGAAAATCCGCCTTTCCGGAGAGCAGAGTATTGAAGCGACCCATCGGCAGGGCTACGTTGTCGGGATAAGAAGCGGTTCGGAGCTGTCCCCAAAACCGCCTGTCTCAGTTTGCGTCCGGCGAGGCGCTCGATCAATCGAACGCATTCCGACGCGGCATTTCGTGGCCGCTACAATAGACGGGCCTACAATACGAGGTTATGCGAAAATCCGAGCAGCCATCGATCTAACAGAGGGTTCCCCAATGGTGAAAGCAACCAGTCGCACATTCCTCACGCTCCTCGCCCTGCCGCTGGCAGCACAGCACATCGCGCTCGCCCAACAAGCCTCGCTGGCTCCGCCCCAGCATGTCGCCCCACCGCTGCCCGAACACGCCGTCACCAACCGAGCCTTCCAGGGCATCCCGAGCATGGCCGTGGCTCCTGGTGGCCGACTCTGGGCCAACTGGTATGCGGGCGTGACACCGGGCGAGGACCATAACAACTACGTCGTGGTCAGCACCAGTGGCAATGGCGGTGCGACCTGGAAGGAAGTGTTGATCATTGACCCCGATGGCGGCGGCATGGCGCGTGCGTTCGATCCGGAACTCTGGGTATCGCCGGATGGGCGGTTGTTCGTCTTCTGGGCGCAGATGGAAAAAGGACGCCGTGACACACAACTCGGCGTCTGGTGCATGGAAGCCCGCCAGGCGGATGCTCAGCAGCCGGAGTGGAGCCGACCGCGCCGCATTACCGATGGCGTCATGATGTGTAAACCGCTAACGCTTGCCACCGGCGAGTGGGTGCTGCCTGTCTCGAAATGGCCTGCGCACGACAACAGTGCGCAAATGATCATCTCGAACGACCGGGGCGAATCGTGGGCTTTGCGCGGCGGGTGCAATGTGCCGATGGAGGCCCGCGATGCAGACGAGCATATGTTCATCGAGCGGCGCGATGGTTCAATCTGGCTGCTGGTCCGCACCAAGTATGGCATCGGAGAAAGTGTCTCGACCGACCGCGGCAAGACATGGCCCGAACTGAAACCGTCGGCGATACACCACCCGACCGCTCGATTCTTCATCAGGCGGCTCGCGACAGGCAATCTGCTGCTGGTCAAACACGGTCCTTTGGAGACAAGGACCAGTCGATCACTTCTGACTGCGTTCATTTCCACCGACGATGGCCGCACGTGGAGCGGCGGCCTCATGCTGGATGAGCGACTCGGCGTTTCGTATCCCGATGGCCAGCAGACAGCCGACGGCCTTATCCGCGTCATCTACGACTTCAGCCGCACCGGTGACCGGAACATCCTCATGGCAACGTTCCGCGAGGAGGATGCCGCTGCCAGCGCAGCGATCAGCGATGCCGTACGCTTGCGCCAACTTGTCAGTAAGGCGTCCGGTGGTCAAGAGAAATGGCGGGCACCTCCCAAGCCCGTGAATGCCAACGCTACCGGCGTGCCTATGCGCAAGGAGACATCTGGTACGCTCACCCTCGCCGGTGCTGAATCGCCAGAATTGACGCCCGGCGTGAAGCTTTTCACTGACCGCGATTACGTTGCCTCAGAACTGCCCGAAGCCTTGAAAGCCGCACACTTCCTCCGGATCGCCATGAATGGCACCAAGTCTGTGACCTGCAAACGCGCGGGCACGGTTTGGTTCCTCACCCCGGCACCTGGACGCAATTCTGATTCCCAGACGCAGGCCCTGATGGATCAGGGCTTCGAGATGGTTGCGCTGCCGGAGGTTCCCCTATTCAACCCCGCATCAGCCGCCAACTACTGCACACTGTACCAGAAAGACTGCTCTGCCGGCGAAACAATCCTCGTCGACAAATGGGCCGTGCCCGTCTTCCACCCGTAATAAACGCCTGTTCGCCAGGGGTCCGCCCTGATACTCGCTCTCGCATTCCTCACCGCCCAGGCAACGAATGCCTTGACGGCTCTGTTTTGTTCCTCCGGCTCTTTCAGATTTGCGGTGAGGGCACGACATCAGTTGATGCGTCCCAAGAATCGACGCTATTTGGAACGACCGTCCTCTGACATTTCTTGAGCTGCTTAACCTGCTTGGGTCGCCCCACCGCTGCCTCGAAACGCTTGGCGCTTGCGCGCGGAGGTGTTCACGACCGACGCAGGAAAGAGCTAACTGTGAAGTGCGTTCGGTGGCGCATCACACTGACGCAAGTTAAAGACGAAGGCATTCTAGCCTTGGACTGGGACAGTCTCAACGGTTGCATGTTCACGAACACCGCGGGGCAAAGCCTGGTGGTCGCCAGCTTCTTGCGGCCTTGCGAGGCCGTCGTTTTTCGATCGCCAATCTCCAATCTCTGCCCCGCTTGCGGCGCGAGGCACGGCGCGGTTGAATATGGGAGATTATCAGCACCAAGAGACCGACCCGGATGAAAACATCCACAATGGCGGCGAACACCACGCTGAAATGAAGGTAAGGGAAAGAAATGATGTGGACTTGCACCGTACCGATTTGGCGATGCCGTTCTCAATCTCACTGTGGGTGAATCCCGCAGCCACGCAGGTCGAGCACGGGGACATTCTTTTCGCGAAGACCAACGAAGGAGCATTCCGTGAAATCTGCACTTATCGCTGCGGTGAGCCTGTTGTGTGTTCTCGCCGCTGGCCTAGTTGTTGCCACTGACGCGTCGGAAGACAAGCCTGGCGATGAGGCGGATGGCGGATGTTGAGGCTGGGGAAAGTTCAAGTACCTTTCGAGATCCGACCCCGTTTCCCTATTTCTTCCTCTTCACTGTGGCAAACCGCCCTAGGATCTGGTGGACCTTGCCGGGCTGCGGCTTCTCCCAGCCGGCGGGGGTGACGTCATGCACGTACAGGAGCGTGTCGGGCGCGACCTCGCGGAGCGAGGTGTAGCAGGTGCTTGAGCCGGCGAAGATAGTGATCGGGTCGGTCCAGCTCGTGCCGTCGGAGTCGGTGCAGAACGCGAGTTGGCACTTCGGCCGGCCTGCGCTGCAGGCGAGAATGCCGCTCTTCATCAGTGTCAGGTCGGGCTGCACGCTCATGCTCGCGTACTTGTCAGGCATGCGGTCGGGCTTGCTCCAGGTTTTTCCGTCGTCGGTCGAGCGCGAGCGGAACATCGGTCTGCCTGATTCGTTGCGCATGAAACAAAAGAGGCTCTGGTCTGCCAGCCGCACCATGCACGGCTCGTTGAGGCCCTCGCCGCCGACGGTCGGGTCGTAGCCGATGATGGAGTAGTACTTCCAGGTCTTCCCGCGGTCGGTGCTGCGCACGAGAATCGAGCGGTCGAGGGTGTCGCCCTCGAAGCGTCCGTACATCTGGGCTACGAGGCTGCCGTCGAGGGCCTCGATCATGGACCGGCAGAAGATCATCCCGCAGAAGCTCTTGGTGCCCTGGGTGAACTTGTGGGGCGAGGCGTCTACCGTCGCGGGCGATATCTCGAACTGCACACC
>JABMSA010000448.1 GCA_013202185.1 Planctomycetota bacterium | reverse complement strand
GCCTCGGGCGGCTGCGTGATCTCGAACGGTATCTGCGCCAGCGGGAACCTCAGCCGCTCATACTCCACCCACTGCTTCCTAGGGATTGTCGCCGGCGCCCTCGAAGAACATCGTAACGACGTCGCTGTTGGGGTCTTTCGACGGCACCAGCCAGTCGGGGATATGCTCGTAAAACACCGCCCACCGGGCCTGGTTTCCGGTGTAGTAAAACGGCGCCACCATGAACGGCAGCAATATAGTGCACCAGCCCGAACGCCGGCACACCCACCCCCGCTGCCATCAC
This sequence comes from Planctomycetota bacterium, assembly GCA_013202185.1. Classification (GTDB taxonomy): domain Bacteria; phylum Planctomycetota; class PUPC01; order JABMSA01; family JABMSA01; genus JABMSA01. Next base: position 3,298 of record JABMSA010000448.1, on the reverse strand, counting down.
GCACCATATCACGATCATCTCGCACTGGCTGAAAACCCACTTCGCATTCACCAGTCTCAGCAGCGGGTTCACAACCAGCATGAACACAACGATCACGAACACCACGACCTGCGGCAGATGATTCGCACCCGTCAGCAGCACCAGCGAGCTGGCATGATCGGTGAATGCAATCGCCACGCAAACCGCGAGCAGCAGAAATATGCTTATGGCGAAAGACCTGAACGTCACTCGAGGCCCTCTCGGTAATCACCTTTTGCCGGCAGTACCAAAAAGCGGCGCCTGCCTCACATACGCGACAGACCAAGGCAGGCGCACATCATCTTTGCAGCCTGCAATTATACATTCAAGGGCGCCGGAATCAAGATGGATAATCAGCGTCGGACGCTCCGACGCCCCAGGCAATCGCACTGTTACTCCACTTGATACATGCCACGCACAAGTGTATCATATCGAATAGTGACCGTTACGGTTCCGGCAGTGTATCCAAAGGAGTTACTCATGTGCAGATTGTTGATCGTCTTGCCGGCCCTTGCCCTGTGCTGCGGTTGCATTGGTAAGTCCGGCTCTGTTGGGAGCAGCGCCCGGCAGCCGCCCGAGCCGGGCAAGTACACGTGCTACCGGGCCGTCGACAACATCGTGCTCGACGGCAAGCTGCGCGAGAAATCGTGGAAGAAAGCCCCCGGCACCGGCAACTTCATGATGTACGACGGCAAGCAGCAGAGCCCCCTCAGCACCACGGCAAAGCTGGTGTGGGACGACCAAGCCCTATACATAGCCTTCGAATGCGATGACCCTGACATCTACGCGACGCATGAAAAAAGAGACGAAGCGCTCTACAGCCAGGACGTCGTCGAGGTCTTCATCATGAGGCAGGACGACACCGAAGACCATTATGTCGAGTACGAAATCAGCCCGCGCGGCACGCTGTTCGACATATACCTCACCGCCCCATTCAAGGGCAAGCTGGAGTGGACAAGCGAAGCCTTCGGCGCGGGCGCAGTGTTTGCAGGCACGCTCAACAAGCCGGCCGACGGCGACAAAGGTTACACCGTCGAGATAAGAATACCGTTCGCCGACCTCTACGGCGCAGAGGGTGCAAGCCCCGAAGACGGATCCGAGATCAGGATGAATCTCTACCGGATAGACTACTCGACGCCCGAGGAAATCGGCAAGGCCGGCGCCGATGCGAAGTTCATCACATGGTCCCCGACCGACAAGATCAACTTCCACCAGCCCGACAAGTTCGGCGTTGTAACATTCCGGCGTTCGCCGGTCGGCAGATAGCCCCGCAATCCCTTGGAAGTCAGGAGAGTCCTCTCTTCGGCCGGAAAACCAGGTCTGAAAGGCCTGTGTTTATGTTCAGAGGTCGAAAGCATCATAACTTCTGTGTTTCCAACGTGTTAGAAAAGCAAGGCGCATTCATGTTCCACGATAAAGAGGTAGGAACATGAACGTGAACATGAATCGATTCGGGGTTATCGTCGTGAACAAGCGGATGCAGGCTGACCAGAGCTGGACCAGAGCATCCTTCTACCGGGCAAATCGATAAGATGGATCTTCCGCCGCGCCCGGGAGCGCCCGGCACTGGTCTGATCCATTGAGGAGGTAACTCGGAATGAAGTAGGTGAGGTGAACTATGAGAAGGTTGGTGTGAACAGGTGACCGCGCCGCCAGGCAGAGGCGCAGTGACGTGATGTCGACATGGACGGGGGACTGGCTCCTTTCGTAAGGGGGATGTCGCCGCACCGTGTAAACGATCGGTGGCCCGGTCGTCGCGGGCCGAAGAGAGGGTTGTCGAAGCCGGCGCGTGGCCCATCACGCGTCGCGTTTCTGACGCGACAGAATGAAGTCCAAGCGGTACTGGCGCCGAAGGGAGGGAAAGTAACGGATCCAGCGCAAAGCATGAGCGTTCAGTTGCTGAACAGAGAAGGCATCCTCTGCTTCTCCTGCAAACACGATGGGCGCCCTGATAGTCCAGACCGACGAGAATCTGATGTCTACCCTGTAGTAATAATGAGGGTGGTGAAAGTACCACTCGAAGTACTCCGGCCCTGGCTTGAAGGCTCGTGTGACCTGCCCCCACACTTTATACCACTTTGAAAGTTTAGTTTTCAAAGGACATTCTTCCTCTTGCTCGAATGCACGGCGACCTTCGGCCTGCCGGAAACGCAGACTTTTCCACAGGTTTTCAATCGCGGGGTGTTGAGGCGGATACGCAGGTAAGCGCTCATCCGCGAACGTGGCCAACATCACGCCTCAACAGCGTGCGCTCCTTGTACAGATGGCGAGCGGCCCCGCTGTTGTAAACCTGTGGTAAAGTCGGTCATTGGCTGCGGATATGCTCGGGCACGCCTCGCGTCGCGAATAATTTCGCAAGCCGGCCGAGCACGTTTTCACTTGTCACGGATCGCCCGACGTCGATTGCCAGGCATTCGCGAGTGTATTCATCGATGATGTTCAGGATTCGCAGCGCCCGACCATCATCGGTGCGATCGTGCATGAAATCGTAACTCCATACGTGGTCTGCGTGCTCGGCCCGCAGACGTGAACTCGAACCATCCCCCGGAAACAATCGCCGCCGCTTGTCCTTTTTTTGCTTTGGCACCTTGAGACCTTCCCGCCGCCACAGCCGTTCGACGCACTTGTGGTTCACACACCATCCTTCGCTTTGGAGTATGCCGGTAATTCTTCGATAACCATAACGGGGATGCAGCAAGGCAAGCTCCTTGATCCGAGCTGAGAGCAATTCTTCCCGCTGCGCTGCCTTCGGAGCGTACCGCTGGGTAGACCGCGGCTGCTTCACAATCTCACACGCCCGGCGCTGCGACACTTCCAGTCGATCACACACGTGCTCGACGGCTCGCCGTCGCTTTGCCGGGCTCAACAGTTTTTTGACAGGAAGTCTCTGGCCTCCTTGAGGATGGCCATCTCGAGTGCCTGCTCGCCTACGAGCTTCTTGAGGCGTGCGTTCTCCTTCTCCAACTCTTTCAGGCGCCTGGCCTGATCCGTGCGCATCCCGCCGTATGACTTCCGCCACCGGTAATAGGTCTGCTCGGTGATGTCGAGCTGGCGGGCCGCATCCTGGATCGACGCTCCCTGGGCCTGCAACACTTCGACCTCTCGAAGCTTGCCGATGATCTGCTCTGCGGCAAATCTCTTCTTGGGCATTGACCTTGCTCCTTTCTACCGCTCATTCTACCAGATTCCTAGCTCATGTTTGACACTTACGTTCGTAAGTCCTTATGTACCAACGACCGGAATTTCAGTTTGTCACCTATCGGCGTTTTTCGGGCCGGTC
>JABMSA010000447.1 GCA_013202185.1 Planctomycetota bacterium | reverse complement strand
GGCAGGGGCCGCGCGGAAACCCACATCGGTCAGTAGCCTGTCAATCTTCCGCTCCTGCCGCGCAAGGCGGCAGGGAGCACGCTAAACAGATACCGACCGAAGGTCGGTAGGCCGTGACCGAATTGCCCGCCCTCTGAGGAACCGCATTACATGTTTTGGGTCTCTCCAGTTCATTGTCATTTTGAATACACGTCATCTTATGTTGTTCCGCTTCGTCGTTCGTTCAGAGGGCGGGCAGAATTCGGCGGACTCGGAAGTCCGTGAAGGGCTCGCCCGGCCCTGTGGGGCCGGCCGAGCTGCGAAGCACCGCCCCTACCCGTGCCGACGCACATTTTTTCTGGCTCTTCCGGTTTGAGTGTGGGTGAATGCTGAATCGTCGTCGTATTCATGTCGTCGGACTAAACGCCGGAAGCATGATCCTCTGCCGCCTCAGCATATGCGCGGGAGTTGCACGCCGGTCGGCAGCGAGACGATCCGGCTGCCGCCGAAGGCGGTGCGGAGGTAGATGCGCTCGCGCTCGTCGGCGGTGACTTCGCCGATGATGGCTGCGTCCTTGCCGAGCGGATGCGCCTGCATCGCGGCGAGGAGCGCGTCGGTATCGGCGGATGAGACGATGCACACGAGCTTGCCTTCGTTGGCGAGGTAGATCGGGTCGAAACCCACCAGCTCGCACATGCCGAGCACTTCGGGCTTGATGGGCAGGGCGGCCTCTTCGACGCGGATGCTGCAAGCGGTGTGCGCGGCGAGTTCGTTGAGAACGGCCCCGACGCCGCCGCGGGTGGGGTCGCGCATCACGCGGATGGAGCCGGCGGCGCTGAGCATCGTCGCAACGAGATCGTGCAGCGGGGCGCAGTCGCTGTCGAGCGTGAGTTTGTGGCCAAGCTCTTCGCGTGCCCGGAAGACCGCCGCCTCGTGATCGCCGATGGTGCCGCTGATGATGACCTTGTCGCCCGGCTGAATCGCGCTCGGGCTGAAGCCGTCGATGGGGGCGCCGATGCCGGCGGTGTTGATGAACAGGCCGTCGGCCGATCCCCTTTCGACGACCTTGGTGTCGCCGCAGACTACGCTCACTCCGGCTTCGGCGGCTGCTTCGGACAGTGAATCGATGATGCGCTCGAGGCGACTCATCGGGAAAGTTTCTTCGATTATCAGCCCGCAACTGATCCAGAGGGGCCGGGCTCCGGATACTGCGAGGTCGTTGACGGTGCCGCACACCGCGAGCTTGCCGATGTCTCCGCCGGGAAACTCGAGCGGCTTGATGACGAACGAATCGGTGGTGAAGAGAAGTCGGCGGCCGTTGAAATCGAGATCGGCGGCGTCGGCCAGGTTTGCGAGGGCCGGGTTGCCGAGCCTGGGGACGATTGTTTTCTCGATGAGGTCGCGGGCGAGTTTTCCGCCGCTGCCGTGCGCGAGGCTAATCCGTTGTTCCAAGTGGCCTCTCCATGTACTTGTACGCGGCGGCGCAGCATCCTTCGCTGGAGACCATGCACGGGCCAACCGGTGCGGTCGGCGTGCAGTGGATTCCGAACAGCGGGCAGTGCTCGGGTGTCTTGATCCCCTGGAGTATGTCGCCGCACAGGCAGCCCTTCTTCTCGACGGTCGGCTCGGGTGTGAATTCGATGTTGCGTTCGGCGTCGCAGGCTGCAAAGTCTTCTTTGATCCGCAGTCCGCTTCCCGGGATTATGCCAAGCCCGCGCCATTCGACGTCGTCGGGGTCGAACACTTCGGCAATGATCGCCTGCCCGGCCTTGTTGCCCTCGGGCTTGACGAGGCGCGTGTACTGGTTTTCGACGGACGGTATTTCGTCGGCGACTTGCGCGAGTAGCATGTGGATGCCCTGCACGATGTCGAGCGGCTCGAAACCTGTGATGACGCATCCGATGCGATGTTCGCGCGGCAGGAATTCGTAGGGCCTGGTGCCGATGATGGCGCTGACGTGCCCGGGGCAGATGAATCCGTTGACCTGCGTGCCGCCTTGCACGAGCGCCTCGAGTGCGTTAGGCATGGTCTTGTGGCCGCAGAGGACAAAGTAGTTGCGCAGGCCCAGGCTGTGCGCCTCCTTGATGGCCACGGCCACCGCCGGTACGGTTGTCTCGAATCCGATGCCGAGGAATACGACGCGCTTGTCGGGATTGTCGCGTGCCGTCTGCACCGATTCCATCGGCGAGAAGACGACGCTCACCGCGGCGCCGTTGGCCTTTTCGTTTTCGAGCGACGAGGTGCTTCCGGGCACTCTGAACATGTCGCCGAAGGTTGATATTATGACATCAGGCAAGCGCGCCAGCGCCACGGCCTTGTCGATGTACTCGCCGGGCGTAACGCACACCGGGCAGCCGGGCCCTGAGAGCAACACGAGGTTTTCCGGCAGCAGTTGCCTGATCCCGTAGCGGCAGATTGCCATCGTGTGGCTGCCGCACACTTCCATGAGCTTGACGGTTCCGAGGTCTTCGGCAAGGCTGCGTATGCGTTGGATCAGCCCGGCGACGAGGTCCTTGTTTCTGAAATCATCTTGATAGTTCATCGATCTCCCTCAACATTCTGAGCGTTTCCGTGGCCTCTTCTTCGTTGAGCGTATCGAGCGCCATTCCGGCGTGAACCATCACGAACTCGCCGATCCGGGGCGTTTCGATGAGTTCGAGCCTTATGTCGTATTGCCCGCCTCGAAACGAGCCCACGGCCCTGTTGCCTTTTATCGATTCAATCTTCATTGGAACGGCGAGGCACATTGGTAGCCCTCCATTTATCTGGTGCGGCTGCGATTGTGTTCAGCATCAGAAGCAACCATCGTGTCCGAATCCTCGTCGTCATCGAACGGTCTTACGTGGAACTTTCGCCCCTGCCGCACAAGGCGGCAGGGGCCGCGGGTTTTTGCCGGTGCCTTTTTCGCTGCCGAACTTTGCCTCCTGCCGCACAAGGCGGCAGGGGGCGCCCGGCACTGTAGAGACG
>JABMSA010000446.1 GCA_013202185.1 Planctomycetota bacterium | reverse complement strand
TGGCGAAGAAGCTGCCGGGCGCCCTGGAAACGGCCCTTCATCTTCCCGGCCGGTTTCTGCTATACTGGCAGACTACTCAACACCCGTTCACGTATCGAATTCCCACGCCAATATGACCCGCGAGCCCATCTTGCAGCCCCCGGATGATGCCGGCACCAGTGACGGTGACGACGATCGTGCCCTGCGCCCACGGCGGATGCAGGAAATGGTCGGACAGCGGGAGGTCTACGAGCGGATCGAGATCGCCGTTGACGCCGCCGGAAAACGGGGCGAACCGCTGGGCCACATCCTCTTCGACGGGCCCCCGGGCCTGGGCAAAACCACCTTCGCCACCTGCATCCCCCGCGATTTGGGCGTGAGTTGCCAAATTGCCTCCGGGGCCGCGCTCAAGGCGCCTAAGGACATCGTCCCCTATCTGACCAACGCCGAGGAAGGCTCGGTGTTGTTTATCGACGAGATCCACCGCATGCAGAAGGCCGTCGAGGAATTCATGTACCCGGCGATGGAAGATTTTTCGATAGATTTCACCCTCGACAAGGGAGCTTTCGCGAAGCCCATCAATTTTGCCCTGAAGCGGTTTTGCCTGGTGGGCGCCACCACGCGGGCGGGGCTGCTGACCAATCCGCTGCGGGAGCGTTTCGGAATCTTCCATCACCTCGATTTTTATCCGCCCGACGAGATCAGCGAGATACTCATCCGCTCGGCCAAGGTGCTGATAATCGAGGCCGACGAGGACGCCCTGGTGGAGATCGCCAAGTCCTCGCGCGGCACGCCGCGAATCGCAAACCGCCTGCTGAAACGCGTACGCGATTACGCCCAAACCCTCGGCGACGGCCGGATCGACATGGACTGCGCCGTCAAGGCCCTGGCGATGGAGGGGATCGACAGCGAGGGGCTGGATTCGCTGGACCGGAAGTACCTCACGACGCTGATCAGGCATTACGGCGGCGGGCCGGCGGGCGTGGAAGCGATTGCAGCGTCCCTCAACGAAGAAAGAGACACGCTCGTCGACATGGTTGAGCCGTACCTGCTGAAAATCGGCTTCATCAGCCGAACCAGCAAAGGCCGGAAGGCAAACCGGCCCTCATACGTGCATCTCGGGCTGGAGTTCGAGCCTGAGGAGGCTCAGAAAAAGCTCTTTGGCACCTGACGCGCCGACGACGCGGATTATGTGTGGTTTTATTCCACATTTTCGAAAACTTTTCAGGCGAAAGGATTGTTTAAGTAATGGAGCACCCGCTCCGAAGCCCGCAACGGAATATTGTAACGGAGACAAGGAACCGCCTTCTGCACCGGCACCTCAGCCACCAGACCATGCTGAAAGTACGATATTTTCATAAACTTTTCCCGAGTTTATGTTACTAAAGAAATAGATATGGCTTTCGGGGTGCAGATCTATTTGTAGTCTCGCTAGTTTCATACAAGGAGCTGCGCAATGAACTGTAAACGACCTGGCTGCAAGAGCGAAATACCTGTGGGCAGGCGCAAATACTGCTCCAGTGAGTGCAGCAAGATAATGAACAGAAAGACCGCCGCCTTGAGAGCGGATGAAGCTTACCGAAACTCCATCAAGTTTCGGCATACGAAGATGGGCGTGCGAAGGTGCTTGTCCTGCGGCAAAGACTTCCTCTCGGAGGGCCCGTGGAACAGGATATGCCCGCACTGCTCGGAGAGAAACGCCTCCGTTTCGGTAAGATCCTTCGGCGCCTCGATGGGAGGTGGCGGCGGCGGCAGCGGCGGCTACGGTGAAGACAGTGCCGAAAGGCGCGAAGACTGAGCCGCCCGGTTGAGACTGCGGCCGGCCGATTCCGCCCCAGACCTCCAAGGCTGCACTACGGCCAACGGCCCGGCACCCGACATGGGTGCCGGGCCGGCTTTTCAATCTTTTCAATCTTCCTGCGCCAGCACATCCGCCATAGCGTACAAGCCAGGCTTCTTCCCGTGGAGGTGCTTTGCCGCGCGCAACGCGCCGCGCGCGAAAGTCTCGCGGCTCTGGGCCACGTGCTTCAGCTCCACTCGTTCTCCCAGTGCGGCATACATTACGATGTGCTCGCCGACGATGTCTCCTCCTCTGACCGCGTGCATGCCGATCTCGCCGGGTGCGCGATCAAGGGGCTTGCCGTGGCGTCCGAACACCGCATCCTTCTCGAGGGCTCGGCCGGTGGCGGCGGCGATTTCTTGTGCAATCTTCAGGGCGGTGCCGCTTGGGGCATCCTTCTTGAACCGATGATGTGCCTCGATAATCTCGATGTCGTACTCGGACCCGAGGCGGCGTGCGATCTGCGCGGCCACGCTGAACAGCAGGTTTACACCCACGCTCATGTTGGGCGATGCAAGGATGGCGATTTGTTTTTCAGCCTCTTCGATCTTCTGCCGGAGGTCTTCGATGCCGGTGGTGCCGATCACAATGGCGGTTCCGGCCGCCATGCACGCCTCGAGATGCCTCGCCGTGCCGTCGGGCGTGGAGAAATCGACCAGCACGTCCACTCCCCCGGGCATTTCGGCAGCCAGCTTCACCCCTGCGGCGCCGGATCCGTGTTCGAGGCCCACGTCGCGCCCGATCGCCTCGTGGCCTTTGTACTCGAGCGCCGCCACGAGCTTGAGGGCGGGGTCGGCCTGGACCAGCCGCACAAGCTGCATTCCCATCCTGCCCATCGCCCCGCTGATTCCGATGTTTGTCATTCGATAATCTCCCGGCTTTTCCAAAGCTTCATGATTTGATGTCCTGCGATGACGATGAGAAGCATTTCTCGATATACTATTGAGCGCCAGAACAAAACATACGGGCTTCCCAGACGCGAGAAGTGCCGGAAGTTCTGCTCGTTGCCCTGCATCTCCGCGAACCTGGCAAAGACGCCCATCATTTCGGTGTTGCTCAGCACGATCATGGCCGCGCACAGCGCAAAGCCGACCGCCCCCGGGTAGGCAATACACACCAACGGCGCCGCCCATACGATGAAGTACGACGAGAAGCCTTTGCTGCAAATCATGAAGATGAGCACGAGGATCAGCGCCCCTCGGATCAGGGTATCCGGGCCGGCCCGCTTTCGCCTGGCGAGCAGCACCGTCGCCAGCACCATTCCCACGGCCATCAACGACGTGGTGAGGATGGTAACAAGCTGCGGGCGGGTAATGACTATGCCGGGCTCGTCTGTGGTGTCCGCCGGCGTAGAAAATGGTTCTGCAAACTGGATTTCGATGAGGTCGGGGCTGTGAGCGGCCTCCGGCAGGTTTGCCAGGGGGTCGCGCGAGAGGCGCCCGGGAAACGCATACGCCCACACGCTCTCCCAGGGGGTGCGGTGCGCCGACCACCGATACGTAGAGAGAAACGCCGGCCGGTTGACGATGAAAAACGGCGCCGCGATGATGACGCAAACGCCGGCCGCGATCGCAGCGTAACGCAAGCCGCGCTTCAGGCCCAGCGAAGCCAGCGCCACGAGCACGAGCACGCCCGGGAACAGCTTCGTCATAATCCCGATGCCGCATACCACCGCCGATGCCGACCGCCGCTGCTTGATCAGCAGGTAGAGCCCCAGCAGCAGCAGAAACGTCGGGAGATAGTCGAACTGATCCATCCACGGCCCCAAGAGCACAAGGCTCCTGGGCTGGATCATCACCACGAGAAACGCAAAGGCTGCAATCAAGCCCGCGTGCGGTTGGCCATGCCCGTTTTGGGGGGAGAGCCGCCGCACGATGGCGAGAACCAAGGCCGCCTGCCCGAGCAGCAGGCACACATTGAAAGCCTGCCACACAGGGATGATCGCCGATCCGGGCGCCAATCGGTAGAGCCCATAGAAAAGCGTGGGAAACACCGGCGGATATGGCGTCCACACGTTGAAGAACCCGTGCTTGTGCATCGCGGCGGCCATCGCCCGCCACCAGTCGACGTTGCCCATCAGCATCCTGGGGCCGGCATAGGTCCGCAGGAAGAGATGCAGCGCCAGAACTCCGATCAGGATGACCGCGAGGTGAATGATCGTCAGCCTGTATTGTGGCTCAAGCGAGTTTGGCTGTGCGTTCACTGTGGTGCTCTGCTGTTGATGCGCTGCCGCAGCGGCAAAGCAGTAGTGTATTACAAACCGCCGGCCAAATCAAAGGCAAAGCAAAGGTGGAATGCCCCCGGGTGCGGGATGGCGTAGCGGCGACTCTCCCAGATCGATGGTGAAGATTGATAGCAGAATCATTTGTAGCAGAATCATTAGGGGATGGTTTTGAGGGTGATGGTCTTGTGGTCCAGGTTGATCCAGTGGATTCTGTCCAAGCG
>JABMSA010000445.1 GCA_013202185.1 Planctomycetota bacterium | reverse complement strand
GAGGAGGTCCGCGTCTCCGGCCAAGTGCAATGGAGGCGAAGACGCCTTCAAGCCGTGTACCACGTGATGCGCCGGTACTGCGGGTCTGAAGTCTACGCGGGTGCCGCCATCGCAAGCGATCCAAGCCATGAGGGTGTACTGATGGCAATCTTGCTATCGCCGACCTCCTCACGTGCTATGGTCACGTGGATCCATCTGACGGCTAAGCAGAGGAATGCTATTCGCCGCCTACGGATTCGCTGATCATCGGCACGGATCACTGCAAGTTGCCGAACAAGGGCATGCACCTGGCGGACCCCGCCGGCAGGTGATGCCCAAACCGTTCGGAAAGGGACAGATGACGGAAGAAGACAAATGGCAGTATCTTGTTGAACTGGACGAACGGCTGCTCCAGGGCGGCGTGATCCTGTCCGAATGGGCCACGTTCCTAATCAAGGACGCGGACACGGCCTTCGTCGGCGGTGCCCATCTTGCCAGCATCATCACCGCCCTTGCCGGCGTGGAAACCCACCTTCGGGCCGAGGGCGGGTCCAAGAAGCAGCGCCTGATCGAACTGATTGATGAGTCTGATATCGAGGAGGATCTGAAGCAGGAGCTTCAGATCTTGAGGCAGTATCGAAACAAGTGGGTTCATGTCGCCGACCCGTGGGACGACGATGCTCTGCTTGAGTCGCCCGACGATCATGAATCCGAGTTGGAGGAGATGGCTAGGCGGTGCGCCGTCGCTCTCCGTCGAACCATCTACACGAACCCTTGGATATGATGGGAGCCGAACATCAGCATGCACGTTATTGCCGCTGGCGCGGCAAAACGTGACGCTGGGCGTTAGCCACTCGCAGGAGAGCCAAGGCAACCACAGCCACCCCACCGGTCGCCTCGTGGCAGGCCGTCGGCGGCTGGTGGCCATAAGGGCAGCCGGCACCGGATGGCACAGGGCCGCCCAGGGGCACACAGGACAAAATGCCGGCATAATCTCAGCTCAGGAGTTCCATGAGCCGCCAGAACACATCCATGAGTTTCTGGCCAGCAGAGGAGCCTATGGCCGTGGTGAGAATAATCGCCAGTCCAAGCACGGTCATGGTACCATAGAAGTACCAGGGCCGTTTGTCTTTCTCGCGTCGAAACACCACGACCTGCAGTACCCGGCGTCCGAATATGATAACTTTCAGGAAGAAGCTGGCGGTCTTGAGCCCGTTAGCTTCATCGGCGGGCCTGTTGCCGTCTTTGTTCGGCTGGTAAGGATCAGGCGGGGGCTCGGGGTGACCTCGAGATCGCGGCGTACTATCATCGCACATATTGCAGTGCTCCAAAAAAGGTCCCGTTGTTGAGCAGGGCTACCGGCTAACGCTACTTGGCCGCAGCTCTTATACTAGTTATCGGCAAGAATACCCGGCATCTTAGGTTTTTTTCCTTAATTAAGGACAGTGTTGGGCCGATATATAAAGTACCAAAAAGGGCCCCATTGTGGGCAACTGCCGGCTGGCGCTACCCAGCCGGCAGCTTTTTTTTCTTGCACCTACTAGTATCGTTATGAACACCCTTTGACTTAAACTGTAGATCCGGAAAATGCGGCCAAACCGGTAAAACCGGCAAATGCGGACAACGCTGAAATGTCTGAAAACCACCCATAACGTCCATTTGACGCGGCTGAGGGGGCGATACCGCGGAGAAAGCGCGCACGGGGCGTGGATTGTCCCCGAAAAAAATGGCGTGGAATATGGCAGGGCTATTGGGCAGGCTGTAGCAAGCGGACGGCAAAGACCTCCACCTGTTCCGCTTCGAACGCGACCGGGTGCAGAGCATCGCGCCGAGTCGCACCCGCCCTCCTTCAGGTCACTATCCCCACGCCTCTCGCATGCATTACAATAAATTACATCCCCCGCATACCTTTCCTGACATTCTGCAACAGAAATCGCTTGACATATCACAGTGTACTGGTAACATAAAGGTTAGCTGCACAGGGACCCCGCAGCATCAGGGTAATGTGCGCCTGTGCGGCGCGCCTGGCGATCGCATTCGCCGCGCGGGAAAACGGTCTCGCTTCCTGCTGTGAAGTAGCAAACGCTGAGGAGACTGGTGATGAAGAGAAGCGTGAGAGCCCGGGCGCTGTTGTCGCTGCTTGTCGCAACGGCTCTTGCGTTTGGCGTTGCGAGCGCAAGGCCCGCCGCCGCCCAAACGCCTCTCAACGATACGCTGGAGCAGTTTGACGAGATCCGCGCGCTCGCCATGCGCGGAATGCTCCGCGCACAGGAATTGAAGACCGCCTGCCTCTATGGGCGCGGGTTTGGGCTCGAAATGCCCGAGAATATCCCCGAAGACATGCTAATAGAGGGGCTGTGGCTGTTTGATTATCTGAACATGATGGACTACCAGGCGATGTCGCTGATATCATACGCGGCGGCCGGCGAGCATCCCAACCTCGAGCAGGAGTTCGAAGCGTTCAAGGCGTTCATGCCGGAGGCCGCGCGCAATACGGTTGCCTACTACGACCAAACCGCCAAGGCGCTTGCCGAAGCGGTGACGCGCGTCAACGCGGCTGCCGTGAAGCAGGCGCGGTTCAACCTGCAAACGATCCCGAACAAGCCGTGGACAACCGGCCCCGGCCAGGCTATCGCGGGCGATGGATTTGTGCTGGGTTGGTCGTGGGATATGCTACCGGGCGAGTCTTCGGAAATCGGCAGATACTTCAAGCAGCATGGCTACTCGCCCGAGCGCGTCTTCAAGCTCGCAACGAAGGCCGGCATCGATTTCATCCGCCCCACTGACCGGGGCCTGTTCGACTGGGCGGCCGTCGAGAAGGAGCAGGGGAAGTACGACTGGTCGCGGATCGACAAGCTGCTGGGGCTTTACAAGAAACACAATATCGCCATCTGGCTGCCGATTCAGTCGCACGGGGCAAGCCCGCCCGGGTGGCTGCACAAACGCCTTGGCAACAGGGCCGTGCTCATCTACGGCAACGGCAGGCCTTTCAACAACGCCCCCATGAACCTTTTCGAGCCGGAGGTCGACAGGCTTTTCGCCGCGTACCTCCAGGCGGCTGTCGACCGCGTCAGGCAAAGCGGCGTAGGGATCGTAGCGGTAGAGCTGGGCTCGCTCAACCCTCACGCCGTGCTGCCTTTCTACGCCGGCCCCGAGGCACAAGCCCGGTGGCAGGGCTGGCTCAAGGAAAACAAGATCGATCCCCGCAGGCGGTGGAACATGGACTTCGACCCGTGGGAGGCGATCCTGCCCGATCAGGGCGAGGCTGCGGCGTCACCCGAAACCGAGCACTTCGAAATGAAGATAGTGCCGGCACCCGGCAAGGTGAAAGTAGACGGAACAACCGGCGACTGGGACCTGACCGGCGGCATATTCATCTGCAACTCGCCCGAGAAACAGCGCGACAAGCTCGGCTGCTGGCTGCACCTGATGTACGATAAAGACAACCTCTACATCAATGCCCGGTGGCTCGACGAATCTCCTCTCAATAATACCAACAGCCTCGAAGAGGGCAACGGCTGGGAAGGCGATTGCCTGCAGCTTCGAATGATCTCTGCGTTTGGCTCGCCGCAGGAACGCGTTGTTCACTTCACCTGCTGGCAAGACAAGAACGGCAAGGACGTGGTGGACCTCACATACGGGCGTGACTTCAAGGGGGGCACGGTTGGCGACGCCCGGGCCGGGGGCGGCAAGCAGGAGTTTAGCATTCGCCCCGACGGCAAGGGATACAACCAGGAAATCTCCCTTCCGTGGAAGCTCGTCACCAAAGAGGGCAAGCCGCCCAACGCCAACGACGTGATGAGGTTGACGGTCGAGCTGAACCTCACCGGCAGTCGCGGCGAAAGGGTGGGGTTCAAAGACGTCTTCGCGCCCGGCGTGGACCTGGACCGGTTCTACACGTTTCGCGAGATCGAGCTGTGGGGCACCGCCGTTGTCTCGCCGGAGGGCAATCTCGAACCCCAGCCCGTGCGTCTGCGCGACGGCAGGCGGTTTCCGGTGACGATGGAAAACGGCCGGCTAGAGGCCGATTGGTCGCGGCTGATCGAAAGCAAAGCCCAGATGCTCACCGACGTCGCGAGCTGGCGCGAAGACGAGTTCATAAGATACTTTCGCAGCCAGGTGAGCGCCGTCCGCAAGGCAGCGCCCAACGTGCCCATCTGCACGCAGTCGTGCGATTCACACGAGAAGAACCAGGCGCTCGACGGCCGCCCCAACGAGCGGCTCATTCGCGAGCTGGGCCTTGTGTCGTATGCCTACGCCAACGGCGTGAGCACGTGGGACGATCTGCGCCGCAGCTATTCTTCGGCGCACTGGTCGGCCACGTCCACGCACACCGGCTCGGGCAATGCGTTTTCGCAGTACGCTTTTTCGTCGGTCATCCACGGCACGCTCACGATTATGTCGGGCCCCACACCGATCGCGCGGGCGTTTTACTGGGGCGATTTCTTCATGTATCCGGATTTCCGCTGGCGGTGGTCGTCGCTGGGCGGCTGGCGCCGCTTCCACGAGCGCGCACAGGGCATGGGCCCCGAGATGCTCAACACCAGGCCCGCGCCGCAGGTGGCTCTGATGTGGTCCGACACCAGCAACAAGTACCAGGCTTGCATTACCGATTACGCCGGCGGCAGCTACGGCTTCAGCAAACAGGGCGCCAACTACAACAAGATCGGCTGCATAGGGTGGGGCCGCATTCTCAATTCGGTTTGCCTGGCGCATGATCTCGTCACCGAAGACCAGGTCCGGCGAGGCCGGCTCAAGCTGTACCCGATGCTTATCATGCCGGCCGTGCAAGCGCTGCCGGCCGACGTGGCGCAAAGGATCCGCGAATACGTCCGCGACGGAGGCATTGTGATCGCCACCAGTGCGCCGGCGCTTTACGATGATGACATGCGGTGCAAAGGCGCCGGGCAGCTTGCCGACGTCTTCGGCGCCGATTTCGACGGCTTCATCGGCAAGTCGGTTATCGCCGAGAGCCCGATGGGCACGCCAATTCAAAATGAAGCGATGTACGAGTACTGGAACGGGCCCAACAAGGCGAAAGCCGAAGCCGAGGCCGACAGCAGCCGGACGGTTTATTGCACCTTCAGGCCGCGCAAGGGCGCCATAGTAGCCGAAAAATTCAGCGCCGGCGGCCGACCGGCAGTGATCATCAATTCGTATGGCAAGGGCAAGGCGGTGGTGATCGGCTATCCGTTCGGGCGCGAAGCGTTCCTTTCCGACACCTACCACATGCACTACGGCCACAACTGGGCCGACTGGCCCTACGGCAGCACCTTCCAGCAGGGGCTGTGCCGGTGGCTCGAGTTGCTGCTGCCGAAGATCGGCCTCGAGCGCGAGGCGGTCGTCAGCGAGGAGATCGTGCCGCGGGCCGCAGGGCAAGACGCCGGCTGGCCGGTCTACCAGTGGACGCGCAAGGGCGGCGGCTACCGCGACTACGTCTGGAAAACAGGCATGATGCCCGGCACCACCACGCGGCCCGACCACGGCAACGCGGCGCCGCGATCCGTCGAGCTTGCCTTCCGACGGCGCGAAGGCAACCCCAACGTGTATCTCAGCATATTCAATCGCGAGGGGGCCTACGGGCACGATCCCGGAGCGGTGCATTTTGAAGCGACCAGCAAAGACATCAAGATCGAGCTGCCGCGCAGAGACATCAAGCATATCTACGACCTATCGCTGGGCTGCGCGGTGCCGTTTGACGCCAATGAAGAAACGCGCGGGCCGGACAGCAAGCGGGTAACGACCTTCCGTACAATGATCGAGCCGGCAATGGCGCGAATGCTCGTGATCGCAACGCAAGACAACACGATCCGCATCTACTCGGGCAACCGCCGGCATGGGCGCAGCGACGAAGGAATCCGTGCGACCGTCGGCAAGCTGGCAACGGCCGGCGATCCTCCGCAGCACATCGTGTTTGCGCCGGCCGGCATAGCCGCGTTCCTGGCGCGACCAAGGCCGGGTGGAATAACCATCAGCGCGGAAAGCCCGATCTATCTTCCCGCGGCCCGCCGGCTGGCCGCCGCCCTCGAGAAGGCCTACGGCGCGAAGGTACGCATCACGCGCAACAGCCCGCGCATCCAGGGCTCTCACAAGGGCTTGGGCGTGTGGCGCGCGGAGGATCACAAGTCCGTCGAAGAACCCGATATCCTCCTCGGCAGCCACAACGAAAGTCATTACATTTGTCAACAGAGGATCACCCCGTGGCGCGAGGGTCACTCGGCGCCGCTTCCTGTGATCTGCAGCCACACCTTCCCCGGGCCCGGCCGGTCGGCGGCCACACTGCTGCGCCCCTACAAGAAGCGCAGGGCCAACGGCACGGAGATCCAGCAGGGGAAGATATTCGGAGAGAGCCCCGCGCCGGTAAGGCTCGTCATCGGTGCGAGCGACGTCAACGGCCTCGAGGCCGGCGTCGACAACATCATCAGGCTAGTCCAGGCAGGCACGGCGGAATAGCACGGCTGGGCGGCTCGGCCCGCAGCCTGAATCGGGGTGCTTCGGGGTTGTGCAAGCCTCGATGACCTGCAGGAGGGGATCGGCGTTTTATTCCGACTTTGCGGGTTGTCGAATGAGGCCCGGTTATTTCTCGGCCTTGAGCCGCTCGAGGAGATCCTGGGTTTGTTTCTTGTTGTATTCCACGCTGAACTTCAAACCAAGGGCATTTTCGAGCGCGCTTATGGCGTCGTCTTTACGGCCCAGTTTTTCGAGCGCTGCCGCGTAATGATATTGTACCGAGCCGTCTGTCATTGTCGGCGGCCTTGCTGCGGCTATTTTCAGTTCGTCGAGTGCGGGCTTGAACTGCCCGCGCTTGTAAAGGACCCATCCGAGGGTATCTCGGATTTCGGGCAGGCGCGGCGCGAGTTCCTTTGCACTGAGCGCGTACCTCAGGGCTTTCCGCAGATTGGGGTTTTCTTTTTCGGTGTTGAGCCAGGCAGCGTTGTTGTATGCTCCGTGCCTCCAGTCTTCCTTGCCTTCGGGGTCGCTGTCTAAGGCCTTTTCGTAAAACTCCAACGCTTTTGGGATGTCGTTGAGGTCCTGATAGGTCCTGCCGGCCAAGTAGTTGGCGTGGCCGTTGTCGGGGTCGATCTTGAGAGCCATGGTATAGTATTTCACGGCTTCGGCCAGGTTTTCGACGCTGTGATACAGAACGCCGATTTCTTTCATGAGTTGCGCGTTTTCCGGGTCTTTGTCGAGCCCTTCCCGGTAGGCTTCTATGGCAGAGGCGGTCTTGCCCTGCCGTTTGTAGACCTCGCCGAGGAAGGCGGTGGCAATGAGGTAGTCGGGCTTGAGATCGATGGCTGCCTGGAACGTTTCGGCGGCTTTGTCTAGCTGGTTGATCCCGGCGTAACTGCGTGCGATGTGCATCAGGATGAAGATGTTTTCATTTGGGGCGCGCTCGCGGGCCTCCTCGTAGCAGGTGGGCACGAGCTTGAGCCGGCCCGACATCGCGAAAAACAAGCCCTTGTTGAACGCCATTGCGACGGCGTGGCGGTCGGCGCGTTTGAGTTCGCGGACCAACTCCTCATATCCGCTTTTGAGCTGCTTGTTTAGCTCCATCTCCTTTATTGTCTTGATGGCTTCGTCTGTCTTGCCGGCATCCAGCAATATGTTGGCAAGTGCTATTTCGCTGGCCGGCTTTCGATCCGGTGGCAATTTGAGCGCTTCGCGTGCGGCTTTCTCGGCTTCCTCCAGCTTTTCGCCGGCCTGCAGGGCAATTGCAATGCGCGTTGCTGTGGATGCATCAGGTGTATTCTTCTGGAGCACTTTGAGCGCTTCGGCGGATTTCGTGTACCTCTCGCGCTCGAAGTAGATCGGTGCGAGCCAGGTGTTGGGCTCGGAGCGGTCGGGCATTCGTTTTTTCGCTTCTTCGAAAGCGTCGGCGGCAAGACGTTTGTCGCTGAGTCCCAGCAGGTAAGTTCGACCAAGGATGATGTAACCGACGAAGGCCTCCAATTTGTCGGTGGCGGCGCTCATTTTTCCGGCGGAGGCGATAATGTTGTCCAGTCTTGGCTTTCTTTCGCGATCGTCCGTCAGTTTCAGCGTCTTCTCGAGTTCGAGTTGAAGTCTCAATTCCCCGATGCCCTTGGCGTCTTTTTCTTCGTCAAGCTCGGCTATTAGCTCGGTTACGAGAACGTCGGCCTCATCGAGTTTGTTTGCGGTGAGGCACACTCGGGCGAGTTCGAATTTCAATTGGGAGGACTGAGGGAGTTTTTCCAGCCCCCGGCGCAACACGCTTTCAGACAGTTGAATGAGCCCGGCAAAGGGGAGATAGACGCGCGCGAGTTCGATGTAGAGCTGAGCTCTGGTATCGTCAATTCCGATGGCCTCCTTGAGCGTTTTTTCGGCTTTGCTGATGTGGCCGCTTAGTCTGAGGGCCTCGGCCTTGATCTGCCTGAATTGTATGTTGTTTTCATGTTTGGCCAGGAACTTGTCGCATACCTCGACGGCTTCCTTATGCTGCCCGAGCAGGATGTTCAGCCGTGCAAACTGCAGCGCTGTTGTTGGGTCCGGGTTGCCTGCGCTCTTGCGGTATTTCGCGGCGACCACGACTGCTGCCGCTTTGGGATCGGTCGTGGCCTGAATGGCTATCTGCAGGCGCTCGACTTCTGACTTGAAGCTCTTGGTCTCATCGCTCTCGGGGTCGAGGTCCTCGAGGAGTTTCCACACTTCCTCTATTCTTAACCGTGCGGCTTCGAGTTCATTATTCGCGTAGTGGAGGCCTGCCAGCCTCAATCTCGCGGGGATCATACGCTTGTCGAGCTCGGCGGCCTTGTTGTATTCGGCGATTGCCTTGTCAGTCTCCTTTTCCGTTTCGGCCAGCCCGGCAAGATAAACGTGTGGAAGGGCGTACCCGGGTGCGAGTTGGATGATGTTGTTGCATTCTTCAACGGTCTTGTCGCGCTGGTTCTGTCTTGAGTATACTTTCAGCAGGTCCATCCGTAGCAATACGCTCTTGGGCATCAGCTCGATTGCTTCCTTGAGGTTCTGCTCGGCCGAGTCGAACAAGCCCTCGTGTTTGTCGATCAGGCTGAATGCGAGCTTGGTGATGACTTTCCGCCCGAGCGGCGGGTCGGTTTCGCAGGCTTGAATGAACTGTTCGATGGCGCCTTTGCTGTTGTTGGTGATGCGTGCTGTTTTCCGGAGGGCTTCGCGCGCTTTATCGAAGTCTTCTGCGTAAGCTGACACAAAGATATTAAAGAGCGTGCCGGCGTTACGGGCCTCGGCGAGCGCCTCGTCTGCTTCTCCGTTGAGCATGAGGGCGAGGACGATGTTGTTTCGAACACTAACGGTGATGCTGCGCCATTTCCTTTTTTCGGCAATAGCCAGCAGTTCGCGCCATTTTTCTATTGCGTCGGTGGGTCTGCCCTGGGCGAGGTGCAGGCGCGCAATTCCGTAGCCGCGCAGGTATTCGTTGTCTTTGTCTTTCTCGAGTGTCGCTTCGTAGTATTTGATGGCGAGGTCGATCTTGCCTTGTTTCTCGTAGACCCGGGCGAGCAGTGCGGGCGCCTGGGCTCTGGCGGGCTGTTCTTTCATGTAGTTCTTGAGGAGGGCTATTGCCTGGTCGTTTTGGTCACTGGCCATGTAAACCCGCGCGAGGTTCTCGTGGGCGGCGGAGTAGGAGGGGTCGTGTTCCAGGGCTTGTTTGTACGATTCGATGGCTTTTTCGTATTGCTCGAGAACGCGATGAATGTCGCCCTGCAAGAGATAGGTCTTCGCATCGGCGCCGTTTTCACCGGCCATCTCGATGGCTTTCTGAATGTCTTGCAGCGCTTGCTCGGGGCGGCCGAGCAGGAAGTTGATCTGGGCAAGCTTGAACTCGGCCATTGCTTTTTGGGGCTCGATTTCGAGGACCCACTCGATGAGCCTCTTTGCCTCGAGTCTGTCGCCGGTCTCGTTGAGTATGACGGCGAGGCTCATCATTATGTTGGTGTCGCCCGGCGTCAGGCTGAGCGCTTTCTCGCAGTGCGTCTTGGCTTCTCCGAGGCCGTCTGTTCCCTTCCGCAGTAGCACCTCGGCCAGAGCCATATGAATTTGGGCCGCAAAGCGCCGATTGCTTTTCTCGTCGATGTATCCCAACGCTTTCTGGAATTCGGCAAGGGCCAGCCGGTCCCTCTCGCCCCTCGCTTTGTACGCCCGACCCAGCCAAAACAGGTCTTCGGGTCCCTTGCTCTCGGATAGTCCCGAAAGCTCCTTTACTGCTTTGTCCAGCAGCTCCCTGCGCTTTTTCTTGTCGGTTGTGGTTGTATCCAGGCCGCGTCCGAGAGCTGCCCGCCCCCGAAGGTAGGCTGCATGCATGCCTGGCAGGCCCAGGCTCTGTATTCCGTCAGCTTGTTGTTCTACGGCGTCCCAATCGCTTTTTTGCAAATAGAGCCGGCCGAGCCAATAAAGGATGGTCCTGCGGTAGGCAGGGAAGGGTGCATTGTCTTTGATTGCCGTGTAAGTCCGGATGGCCTCGTCTGTTTGCCCGCGCAGCCTCTGAATGTCGGCGATTGTGTGACTGAGCTTGAAGCTGTCCAGTTTGGCGCGGCCCTCAGCCTTCTTGGTGTCGTCTTCGTTGTCTTTGGCTTCTTTCAACTCGCGTGCGAGCCTGGCCTCGACCTCGCGCAGTCCGTTGTCGAGGATGTCCAATGCCTCATCAGAAGATTGGTCGTTTCCGTAGACAATCCAGGCCTTGGTAATGTTTGCGTCGGCCAGGCTGGGGTCCAGGGCCAGGGCCTTTTCAATCTCTTCGAGTTTCTGTTCGGGCATGTTTCTCAGGCCGAAGACGGTGGCCAGCTTCAGATGAGCTTCGGCAAAATCTTTCTTTTTCCTGATCGCTTCCAAGCACTGTGTTTGGGCGCTCATGTAATGATTCAGTTGCGCTGGGTCGTCTGATCCGGCCTTATGCCCGAGATCCATCTCGGCTTCGGCTATTCGAAGGTGGGCATCGACCATGTTGTCGTCGAGCTCGATTACCCTCTTGAATTGATCAATCGCCTTTTCAAAGGTCCTGTTGCCCACATGCGCTCTACCGAGTTCGAGAAGAATCTTCGCATCGTTCGGTTTCTGCTTGTTTGCCGCTTCGAAGTGTTCAATGGCCTTGGCAAACTGCTTGTTCTCGAGAGAGATCATACCAAGCTTGAACGGATCGCCCTGCTGACCGTCTCCACAGCCGGCTACGAACGTCGCGAGCAAAGCAACAATCAGGAACATGGTTGAGAAGCGAATTCCCTTTTTCATTATGACTGTCTCCCAGCGGGGAAAATAGCGCCGATACGTTGGCAGATTTGTTGCCTCAAGTGAACATTGGAGCATGGTGTACATATTATAGAAATACCTTCATGCGTTGCAACAGTCTTTCATGCCGCGCGGGCCGCAACACGCTGACCCGGAAAACGATTGGACGCCGTGCATTGCGGCAGGCCGAGTTTATCATTCAGGTGCTGCACGCATGCGTTCGGGCAAACGCCATCAGTAGTTAGGTTCCGTTTGCATCGAGGACGTTCAAGTTTTTTTCGCCGGCCGTCGGGCCTCGAAGTCTCCGTTCCTCCCGCCTGTTATCGTCAGCTCATTGTGCTGAGTCAGGTTCACGACCTGCCCGGACCGGTCGCCGGTGAGCAGCTTTATCACGGGTTGCTTTGGATCGGCAGTCACCGACACCACACATGCCAGGTTGCCGTCGGACAGGCCCACTGTGCATCCGACAGGGTACAGCGACGACGACCACAGGAATGTCTTGAGCATGCTGCGATCGTACATGCCCGCCTGGTGCGAATGGCACCCCTGCACCAGCAGTGTGCGCATAGCGTCGGCCGGATGCCGGGGCGAGCGGAAAGGGCGCGGCGTTGTCATCGCTTCGTAACTATCCGCAATGGCGAGAACACGGGCGAAGTTGTGAATTCTGTCGCCCGGGAGGCCGTTCGGATAGCCGGTGCCGTCGGCGCGCTCGTGATGCTGCTCCACAACCACCGGTATGACCGACGACAGCAAGCTGCCGAACCTGTAGTTGTGTTTGATGTACTCGGCTCCCAGGGTCGGGTGCGTGCGCACCTGTTGGTATTCTTCTTGTGTGAGTGGCCGGCCCTCCGTCGTCAGCTCGTGCGGCAGGCAATCCATGCCGGCGTCGTGGAGCAGGCCGCAAATGCCCATCGTGCGCGTTGAGGCCTCGCTGAAACCATGCCTGTCGGCCAAAAACATAGCCAGCTTCGATACGTTCCTGGCGTGGGCCGGAAGGTAGCAATCTCTTGCCCCCGTCTCAAAACTCAGTGCTTCCTGCGGATCATTCCTTACCGACGAATACATCTCGGCGACCATGGTTTCCACGCGGGCCGCGTCCATCTTCCACGGTTGCCGTGCTTGTTTGGGCTGGGGCTGTTTGGGGGCCGGCGCCGGGGCTTGAGCCCCCCCGGCCGTCTTCTCGACGGTCGCCAGGCGTTTCTCCATGCAGCCCAACCGTTCCGTCAGTCCTTCGATCCGAAGGGCGAGTTCCTCTGTCTTCATGCTGGTCACTCCCGGATGCGCGGCTATAACAGCGTATCGCAAGAGCACATTGCAAAAGGCGGGCCATGCCCGCCGGGGCTTTCTAACATCCTGAAAGCCAACAACTTGCGACGGGAGCGGGCGCCGGAATGCCGCACGGGCGAGGGTGCTTTTTCCGACAGGATGAAGCGGTTTCTTCCACATCGGCGGTGTTTTCTCCGCCGCGGGAACAGCGCTGTGCACTTCTGCCCAACTGTGCAAAAGAACCCAGGGCGCCGACCGTTAACCCCGAGAAGAATTCCCCGGCCGGTTTTTCCATAAATCCTGTAGTTTCAACACCTTATCACCTTCCGCACGACCACTTCGCGCGCCTCCCCGCCTGCTTGGTACGAGTTTTGCACATGCTTCGCAATAGCTCTCGGAACAGCGGGGAGCTGGTCCAAACGCCGCACAGCGGCAGGAGTAAATGCAATGGATAAAGCAATCATTGGAATCATTCGGAAACATCGAGAGAAAGGCTCTGTGCTGATATTGTTTGCACTGAGCATGCTCGCATTGATTGGGTTGGCCGCCCTGGCTGTCGATCTCGGCGCCGTCTACACGGCCCAGGCTCAATTGCAGGTCGGCGCCGATGCAGCCGCGCTGGCGGCCATCCAGGAACTGGAAAGCGGACAGGCCCATTATGTGGGCGCACAGTTCGCGGCCCTGAATTCGGTGCTGAGCACATCCATCACCCTCAGCGAGTCAGACGTAACCACCGGAAAGCTCGATTTCGCCACGGGAGATTTCACCGCGGGCGCCCAGCCGGCCAACGCCGTGAGGGTAACCGCACGCCGCACGCCCGGCGCACCCGACGGCCCCCTCGAGCTTTTCTTTGGCAAGGCAATAGGCCACGACTCCGTCTCCATCCAGGCCGAATCGATAGCAGCGATAGACGGGCGCATCAGCGGCATCGACCCCGCCTCGAGCGAAGCGCAGTTCGATCTACTGCCGTTCGCAGTCGACATCAACGACGTCGGCCGCCTCGAGACGCTCGACGGCACGCCCATCGAAGGCGAAGAACTCCCCCAGGCCGAAACAAGATTCGTTGCCGACGTCGGCCAGACCATCGACTTCTATCCCTACACGGACAACGAAGCACCCGGCAACTTCGGCCTCGTGAGCCTCGATGGATACTCCAACGGCGCGAGCACCATATCCGAGTGGGTCGAAAACGGCTACCCCGCGCGGTTCACAATCCCGCCCGCCCCGGGTTACATCGAACTCAACGGCTGCCCCGGCATGACCACGAGCATCAAGCAGGCAGTTAACAGTCGCATCGGCGACACCGTCCTGGTGACGGTATACGACAACCTCACCGGCCAAGGCGACAACGTCACCTACCGCGTGCCTTACTTCCTTGCGGTGGAGATCGTCGACGAACACCTCACGGGTGCTCCCTTGGAACGCTACATTCGCGCAACCATCAAGGACCTCTACACCACCAACGTGGTGATCGACCCCAGCGCACCCGAGCACGCCAGCCTGGGTGTGACAAGAATCGGCAAATAAACAACAGCCGCACCCCCCCCGACAGCCCCACGGGCGCGGATCAGCGATGGCCTCCTCGCATCCGCGCCCCTTCTGCATTCAAGCCGTCGTCGAACGCGCCTTGCGAGACAACCGTCATTGAGCCGCCGTCGTCCGAAATGATTCTGCTATAAATGACTCCGCCCTCATTGAGCCACCGCCCTGCGAAATGATTCTGCTATAAATGATTCTGCCCTCATTGAGCGATTGATCTCGACGAGCGTCTTCGCTCGTCGCCCTGCCTTCCCAGGCAGGCGGCGCCCTACCTCCGCCAGGTGCGCGGAAATATGATTATGAGGATGGAGTATATTTCGAGACGGCCCAGCAGCATGCACGCGCAGAGCACCCACTTGCCGGCGGCGCCGACTTCGCGATAGTTGCGCATAGGGCCTACAAGCGCCAGACCCGGGCCCACGCCGCCCATCGTTGCCGCCAC
Organism: Planctomycetota bacterium; assembly: GCA_013202185.1. Taxonomy (GTDB): domain Bacteria; phylum Planctomycetota; class PUPC01; order JABMSA01; family JABMSA01; genus JABMSA01. The sequence goes on along the minus strand of JABMSA010000445.1, from coordinate 7,182 downwards.
CGACGAGAACGCACTGACGATGTCGGGCACGAACCAGCACATCACGGCCGTGGCAGCCGCAAAGATGCCCAGGTAAAGCACAAACAGGCTGACGATGTTGTTGAGGATGCTGTCTTCCACTACTGCCCCGCCGAGCTTGACAGGCAGAATGGCACGGGGCCGGATCATCTTTTCGATTTCACGGCGCGCCATTTTCAGCAGCAGCATGATCCTCATCGCCTTGAGGCTGCCGCTGGTGGAGCCGGCGCACGCGCCGATGAACATCAGTAGTATCAGGAGAAATCGGCAGAAATTCGGCCAAAGGTCGAAATCGGCCGTCGCAAACCCGCACGTGCTGCCGATCGACGTCACCTGGAACGCGGCATAGCGCAGCGCGCCGGGTATGGTGCTTACCTTGGCGCGCTCGGTCTCGAGGCTCTCGGGCGTCCACTGCTGGCTCGAGCCCGGCGGGACGCGCGGCTCGGCGCCGTACACCGAAATAGTAACGAGAATGATAGATACCAGCAGCATGCCGGTAAAGAAGTGCGCCTGTTTGTCTTTCTTGATCTGGCCGAAGTTGCGCCTGAGGAGCTGGTAATGCAATACGAAGCTGATGCCGCCGAGGTACATGAATATCATTATCACAACGTCGACGTAAACGCTGTCGAAAGAGGCGATCGAAGCGTTTCTGGTAGAGAAGCCGCCCGTGGCCAGAGTGCCGAACGTGTGGCAGAGGGCGTCGAAGAGCGACATCTTGGGCGCGCCCCACAGCGCCGGCATCCATAGCAGGAAGGTCTCGGCGACCGTCAGCAGCAGGTACACGCCCCACAGCAGCTTGGCGGTTTCGGTGATCCGCGGGCTGAGGCGCTCCATAGTCGGGCCCGCGGCCTCGGCACGATACAACTGATACCCCCCCATGCCCAGCGCGGGGAAGATCGCAACAGCCAGCACCACGATCCCCATGCCTCCCAGCCAGTGGGTGAGGCTTCGCCAGAAGAGGAGGCCGTTGGGCAGGGCTTCGATGTCGGAGAGGATCGACGACCCCGTGGTTGTGAGGCCGCTGATCGTTTCGAAGAAGGCGTCGGTGAAGGATTCGAAAGCGGGGAATCCGGACAAGAAAAACGGCAGGGCGCCGAAGAGCGAAAGGATCGCCCACGCAAGGCTTACGACCACGAAGCCGTCGCGGATGCCGACCTCGCGCGCCCGCGAGCCACGGCCCAGCAGCCTGAGCGCAACGCCCGCCGCCGCCGTCAGGGCGATGGCAACGCCGAAGGCGAATATCTCCCTGTGCCAGTCCGGCTCAGTGATCACCCGCCCGGCCGCTTCACCCTCGTAAAAGATCGCTACGAGCAGCGGCACAACCATGATGCCGGCAAAGAACAGGAGCAGCATCCCCAGCGACGATGCAATGGCGCGGATGTTGATGGCGAGCCTCCGTGCTGCAATTCCGAGAGCTTTCGGCGGCGGTCCACGGATGAATCCGAGACGTTGTGCCGCCCGGGCGCTATTTTCTCACAAACAGGTTTTCAACATCGGCTATTGCCTCGGGCAGAGCAAAAACGATAACGTTGTCGCCCGGTTTGATCACGCTGTTGCCGTCGGGTATGATCAGCTCGCCGTTGCGCGTGATCGCGCTGACGACCGATCCGCCCACAAACTTCTTCCAGATCTTGTGGAGCGGCCGGCCCACGCCGCGGGTGTGCGCCATAGCCTCCAGCTCGAGTACCTCCGCCTCGCTGTCGCGGATGGGTATCGCCGAGAGCACCCTGCCCTTGCGAACGTGCTGAAGAATTATGCCGGCAGTGATCAAACGCGGATTGATGACAACCTCCAGGCCGATCGACTTCAGCACCGATATGTATCGCGGCTCGGTGGTGAGCACGATGGTGCGCTTGGCTCCTTCTTTTTTCGCCAGCAGCGAGGCCATCAGGTTGTCTTCGTTGTCGCTGGAGACGGCCGCGAAATAATCCGCCGTGCCCACGCCGGCTTCGCGGAGCACGTCGAGGTCCACGCCTTCGCCCTGGAGCACCAGCGTGCCGGCCAGTTTCTGTGAGGCCAGCTTGGCGCGCTCGATATCCGGCTCGATGATCACGATGTTGTCGACGTCCTTTTCCATCCGTCCGGCGAGGCCCACGCCCGTGAGCGTTGCACCATAGATCACCAGCTTCTTCGTCTCGCCCATCCGCTTGTTGATGAGAGACAGAAACGGCTCGAGCGACTGCCTGGCCATCACCACCAGGATGTTGTCGCCGGGCTTGATGACAACGTCGCCCTTGTTGGGGATGGTGAGCTTGCCGTTGCGATAGATGCCCACGACCAGCACCGACTGCATCGCCTCCATCTGCTTCAGCTCGATAAGCGTGTGGTTGGCGATGGGCATATCCTCATCGACCATGAACCCCCGTACGAGCACGCGGCCGCCCGCGAAGTCGGCCACGTCCGTTGCGCCCGGCGTATCGATATATTTTATGATGTAGTCGACGGCGATCTGCTCGGGATTGATCACCTTGTCGATGCCGAGTTTCTTCGGATCGAACAGCGGGTTATCGCCGGAGAACTCCTCGTTGCGCACGCGTGCGATTTTCATCGGCACGTTCTTTTCGGCGGCGAGTGCGCAGACGATCATGTTCACTTCGTCGCTATGCGTGACGGCGATGACCATCTCGGCGTCGGCTATGCCGGCCTTCTCGAGAGTGCTTGGGCTGCTGGCGAGGCCCACCACCGGGAGCACGTCGAGCTTGTCCGTCAGAGGGCGAAGCACCTCGGGGCTGTTGTCGACCAAAGACACCTTGTGCCCTTCAACGGAAAGCTGTGCGGCTAGGTTCGAACCAACAATCCCCGCGCCGGCTATCAGTATTCGCATCTTACCTGATCATTCCTTACGGCCATGCCGAAGAATCTGTACACCACAACGATTATAGTGAACGACCGGGGTGCAGTCAAGGAACAAATGAACCAGGCACTGTGAGTTGTGAGTTATCCGTGGCGGCCCGATGATCCATGGCCGATGAGGGTCATTGCTCATCGGCCATTAGTCATCAGGTGCACGCGCAGGTGCGTCCCCGCCGCCACCGGATTAACTCCGGGGACGGGGACAACTGGGAGCAGGCAAGCACTTGTCGTCAGTCGCACGTTGTGTTCAGTCGATTGCGAACGAAAAGCATGTCGAGGATGTTGATCGCGCCATCGTCATTCACATCGGCCCGCCAGTTGTCGTCGGACGCGGGGTTCTGGTGAAGGCAGTTGCGTACATCAATTATGTCCAGCATATTCACACTGAAGTCGCCGTTGGCGTCGCCCCCGGGCCCGCCTGAAATGGGATTGCCATTGAACGTCAATTGCTTGCCATCGGCGAGGATGATGCAGCTTGTCAGCGCCAGGTCGCCGCCGAAGAGAGCATGGTCATAATTCTCGCCGGTCAGATCAATCTTCCCCTCCGAGCCGGCCGTCAGCAGCCCGGTTCCGCCGTTCACGCCAATTGTTACAGTTCCGGTCGAATCGAGAAACTGAAGCTCGGCTTCTGTGAGGTTGAAGACACCCGAGGCGTCGATACCGGACCCACCAGCCGCCACCGTAATTGAACCGCCCGTGCTGTCTACGCTCACGTAGCCCGGTCCGTTCTGGTCGATCCTGTTGATTACGATGTTGTCGTCATGAGTCATGAGTAATGTCGACGTTGCCGGAAATGGACACAATATCCACAACACACTTCTTGTACGTCAGCAAAAGTCAAACGACCCCCCGGAACTGCTGCCAACAGTTCCCGGGAAGGCCCATGCGGAATCAGCGAGTCCATGCAGTCATCAGGGCAAGTCCCCCCGCGCGGAGCGGCAGGCAAGAACCAGTCACCTATTTCTTGCTGTTTTCCTCTTTCAGCATTTCCCGTGCGATCTTCGCTTCCTCACTGTCCGGGTAGTTCTTGATGATCCTTTCGAGGTTCGGTCGGGCCAGTTCGGGCAGTTCGTTGGCGAGGTAATTCCGGGCCATCATCAGCAACCTTCGACATTCTTTCGACGCCTTGGTGCGCGCTGCCGTCGGGTCGGCTTCGATCTCCTTGATCTTCGTTGCGGCCTTCGCGCCGTAGGCGGTGTGGGCCAGCTCCGCCGCCACTCTCAGCTTGTCGAGCGCTGCCGGGTAGCGTTCTTGTGCCAAAAGCTTTTCGGCCGCCTCGTATAATTTTTTCGCCCTTTGGGCGTCCTTCTCTTTCTGCTGCTCGGCCACGACGTCGGGGCGCTTCATGATTTTTCGGCGCGCCTGTGCAATGGCATCCGCCACCGGCGTCGCTTCAAACTGTTGACGCAGCCGGTCCAAGCGCGCCAGGGCCTCGCGGAAGTCCTCGACTGACAGCTTCTCGATCTCCGCGATCTTCTGCGATCCTATCCTCTCGATCCTTTCGAAGCCCTTCGAGGCGCGTTCAGTATATACCGACTTCTGTGGGAAGGCAGCTACTTTCTTCAGCACCTTGAACGCCGGCCCGTAGCTGTCCTCATCGATCAGCTTGCCCGCTTTGTCGAGATCGGCCTGGGCTTGCTTGCGCTCGTCGGGCGTCAGGCCCGTTATCGCCGTCCGGTAGTGTTCCTTTGTCAATGCCACGGCCTCCCCGCAAAAGGCGTGCCCCACGTTCGGGAACCACGCGGATTTCACATAGCGATAGCCTTTCGCCTTGGCCTGCTCGACGAACCGTTTGGCAATGCCGATGCGCGTTGTATCCGCCTCGCCGCACGTCACCAGGAACGGCACGTTCTCGGCCTTCTTGTTTGGAGAATCCCAACTGCCCGGCGAATGCGCGGCGCACCCGACGACCAACTCCGGGTTCTCCAATGCAAAACGATGCGCGAATTGACCGCCCGCCGACATGCCGGTAACGAACACTTTGCGGCGCACCTTGCACGCCTTGCTTATCTCGTCGATAATGTTCAGCAAGATCTTGCCGGTCCCCCTCGACGGGAATTGATGCTCCTGCTTGAACGATGGCGCCACTACGATGCACTTGGCCTCATGAGCAAAGCCCGCGAACCCGAGCGCGCCCGAACCGTTGCCGCCCAGGCCATGAGCGGAAACGAAAATCCAATACGTCCGCTTCGGATCGAAATCCTTGGGCACGTATGCGAAGTATTCCTGAGTGGGATCGTCCTGCAACGTGCACCGAGGCTGGGGCGGGGGCCACGCAATCAGCTTGCCGATCTTTTTCAGCACAAAGTCGATCGCCTCCCGTGCGACCCCATCGGCATCCTTTCGCGCTTCGGTGAGAGGGTCTACCGCGGGCCGGCCGATCTTAACCAGTGCCTCTGCCGCCGCGCGGCGGATTCGAGCATTGCTCCCCTTCAGTTTTTGGATCAGCTTCTGCACCTGCTCCTGTTCGGCCTGCGCAGCGGCATCGTCGGCCGACCCGTCTGCTTCCGCGAGGCATTCCGTTTTCGACATTACCGCAACAAAGCACGCCGCGATAGTCAACGAGAGCAACACACTCCCAATCAGCCCATTTGATCTACCCATTCCTTTGCCTCCTTGCTCCCTCGCTGTTAATGTTCTCCCTGAAACGTGCCGCCGCCCGTGGTCTTCAGCCTCCACCTGCTTGGAGGCTGTTAGCTACAGCTTGATGCGCGAATCATCCTTGCCAATGCCCACGCCAACCCATCCGAGCACGAAATCCAACAACTGGCCGGGACTGAAGCGGAGTGCAGCGGATGGGACAAGGGCGGTTGCCGAAAGCTCAACATCGAACCTATCTATCAGTGGCCCCCGGTCTTCTGAATCAGAAAGCTGCAGAGCATTCCTGGCAGATTCTCCGGGCTGGATGACGGCATCGGTAAGGAAAACCGTAATCGCAAACTCGGTCTGCTGCCCTTGATCTTTATACTCCAAATACGTTGCTGGAACTGCGAAAAGAAATGGGGTATATTCACGATCTACAAAGGGCGCAACGATGCTCATTTGGAGACACGGTATCCCAACTCTGACCTCATCAAATGACTCTTCGAATGAACGCTGGCGCAGCGCCACTTTGTGCGACCACGAACCTCCAACGCAAAGCTTTGCGTAATCTGTTGTCTTTACGGAGGCCTCGAGCCCAATGCCGGCACCTATACCGGTTCCGTCGAACACGTCCACTAGGTCGTTGCCCCTGTTCTTAAAATAATTCCCAACAGCACCCAGCGCACTGCTTTCGGGTTCTTCGGCTTCGATATTCTCATCACCATGTTGTTGCTCGGCGACGGGCCCGGCCGGGTGGGAATCGCCCCGTCTTTGAACGCTCTTGCATCCCGCAAGAACCGTAATCAGCGCCGCAACGGCCAGATAGTCGATCCTTCGCATGGTAAGCCTCATTCTATCGTCGCGAATAGCGCTTTCTTGTCTCCCTGATCCGAACTGCCTTTCCTTCGCTTCACAATAACACATCCGCATGGCATTGTCAAGCACCTTTTTTGATCCGGTCGACGCCTCCTACAAGTCTGTATCGCACCCGATCACCTTTCCTTACGGATTTCCCGTTGCTTTTCGCGTGGTGCCTTTGTATAAAGGTACAATCCTGACCGGACCATTACGAAGCCGTAGAAAGACCCCCCAGTCGGAGACAAACGCACATGCTAACGGACAAGAAGATCCCGGACAAGCTGAAGAAGGCTGAAGAACTTTACAGCAAGGAACGATTTGTCAAGGTCGCCGACGTGGCGGTGGAGCACGCCGAAACACGCGAGCACTTCCGCGCCGAGCCCGGCCGCGCAGCGAACCTGAAATGGAAGCCGGCCAGGCCCGGAATGAAGTGGGGCGGCGAGTGGATCACGGCATGGTTCAGGGGCGATGTGAAGCTGCCGAAAGAATGCAACGGCAAGAAGGTATTCGTCCGCGCCAAGACCGGCTGCGATGCCGCGATGCTGCTCGTCGACGGCGAGCACCAGGGCGTGTTCGACGGCAACCATCGAGCGGTGATGATTGCCGCCAAAGGAAAGGCCGGCAAGAAGTACCATCTGGCGCTCGAGGCTTACTCCGGCCACACCATACCCGGCTGCATGCCGGCAGACATCCCCAGCAAGCCACGCCCGAAACCCAGGACCTTCGCCAGCGTCGAGGTCGCCATCGAGCGCGAAGACGTCACCGCGTTCGTGATTGACCTACAAGTGCTGAGGAACCTCGTGGAAGCGCTGGACGAGAACAGCCTGCGACGGAATAAGATCATTCGCGGATTCGCGGACGTGTTCGCGG
>JABMSA010000444.1 GCA_013202185.1 Planctomycetota bacterium | reverse complement strand
CTTGTGATTATTGTGGGGGGAAACTTTTTGCAAAAAGTTTCCCCCAAGGCAACTGTCATTGAGCGATTGGGCTCGACGAGCGTCTGTATCTGTTTAGCGTGGTGCGAGATGACATGCCTCAGCTCTGCGTCACCGGCCTGCCACGGCTCCCAGTCGAGGTCAGTCATCGTTTGGAAGCTCTCCCACGCTATGCAGAAGTGCAGACCGAACGTGCCCGTTTTGGCGTGGAGCTTCACCGCTACAACATTTCGACTTCGCTTGATATCCACAAGCCCCGCCTTCGTTTCCCCATGATATCCAGGCCGGCTGTCAAGCATGAAATAGGGTAACCGTCCCTAGTTTTGCATAAACTAGGGACGGTTACCTGATTATTCCGAAAGTCATAGGCCAGATGTCAGGCATAGCCTTGGCGGAGGCCGATGGCGGCGGATTCGGAGCCAAGACGTCTTCGGAGCACGCTGAACAGATACCGGGCTTCAGCCCGTGGCCGGACTTATGCACCGCAAACCCGTCGGGGGTGGGTCACGATGTACCTGCGCTGGGGCATAGGCGCTGCCTTTTCTCCCTTGTTTCGGCCGCGCCGTCGACTATAATTTGCGCCTTCCGTGCCGCCGAGCAGCCATACTCGAAACCCGGCGGCGCCTCGAAAAAGCCTGCAACGTGTAACAGGAGCAAACGATGTCGGTAATAATCGAAGACAATGCCGTGGTGCTTTTACAGGGAGACAGCATAACCGATGCCGGCCGCGATCGCAGCGGCCCATACGGCATGGGCGAAGGATATGCACTGATGGCGTCGTCGTGGTTTACGGCGCTGTACCCGGAAAAGAACGTGCAGTTTTTCAACCGCGGCATAGGCGGCAACCGCGCGTGCGACCTGGTAGCCCGGTGGCAGGAGGATTGCATCGACCTCGATCCGAAACCGACGTGGGTTTCGATAATGATCGGCATCAACGATACCTGGCGGGCCTTCGACTCCAACGATCCGACGTCGCTCGACGACTACGAGCGCGATTATCGCAGCATTTTGGAGGATGTTCGCGACAAGCTCGGCGCGCGGCTGATCCTCATCGAGCCGTTCGTGCTGCCATGGCCCGAAGACCGCATCGCGTGGCGCAAGGATCTCGATCCCAGGATCGATGCAGTGCGTGCGCTCGCCCGAGAGTTCGGCGCGATCCTCGTGCCGATGGACGGCATCTTCGCAGTAGCCGCAACGCGGCGCGAGCCTGTGTTCTGGGCGATGGACGGCGTGCATCCGCTGGCGGGCGGCCACGCACTCATTGCACAATCATGGCTGAAGGCCGTAGGCGCGATATAAGATATTATATGTGGCGGCTCGCGGCCCGCGCGCTACTCGAGCACGATCTTCGAAACGTCGCACGTCGGCTTTGGATATTTCATGTCGAGCGCTTCCAATGCCTCGACTGTGATCTGCGACACGGCGAAGTTCCTGAACCACTTCTTGTTCGACGGTATGACGAACCACGGGGCAGCGTCGGTGCTGCAACGCTTGAGCATCTCTTCGTAGGCGAGCATGTAGTCGCCCCAGTTCTTCCGCGAGCATCGGCTACTTCGCCGTCAGAGAGCTGCCCTGCCATCTTTCCTGGTTTGTCGAGCAAACGAGCATCCTCCGACACAATATCTACCATGGTGCGGGTACGGAGTCAACAGTGAGTGGATTTTTTTCGGTGAGGTGGCTGTTGTTCGGCAGGCCCGATGCCGACTGCGGGGCACCAGCGGCCAAGCTCCCACCCCACAACTTTACGTAAAACAGCCTTGAAGAATCCGGCCCAGTCGAATATAATAGAGTGTGGTGAAACAACGGGCGGGATGTGCCATTTCTAGTGGCTTTCAGGAGCGCGTGCTGGAGTGCGGCGGCGGAGAAGGATCTTCTCATGCGACAGGAGCTGACGAAGGGGTTCCTCAAGCGGAATCCGGTGTTCGTGCTGATGGTGGGGCTGTGCCCGACCCTCGCCACAACAACAAGCATGAACAATGCGCTCGCGATGGGAGTGGCGGCTACGGCCGTGCTCGTCTGCTCGAATGTGTTCGTTTCGCTCGTGCGGAATTTCATTCCCAAGGGCGTGCGCATCCCGTGCTACATAGTTATTATCGCGTCGTTCGTCACGATCGTCGAGATGCTGATGAAATACTTCCTGCCGCTGGCCGTGAGCGAAAAGCTCAGCATCTTCATCCCGCTGATCGTGGTCAACTGCATCATCCTGTATCGGGCGGAAGATTTCGCGTCGAAGAACGGGGTGATGGTTTCACTGCTCGACGGCATCGGAATGGGCGGAGGATTCACCGGCGCACTGCTGCTGATAGCGGCTATCCGCGAGACCACCGGCAACGGAACGGTCTTCGGACTGAAGTTTTGGCCGGCCTACGAGCCGGCGGCGGTGATGACGCTGGCGCCCGGGGCATTTATCGTGATGGGGCTTCTGCTGGCATTATTCAAGTGGCGATCCTTACGGAAAATACGAGCCGCGACCCTGACGGCAAGGGCCGAGCCCCAAGTCGGCACAGAGGAGGTGACGGCGTAAATGGGAAACCTATTTGCCATCATCATTACTATCACCTTCGTGAACAACGTGGTCCTTTCGCAGTTTCTCGGTCTGTGCCCATTTGTGAACTCGTCGGACAAAACCGACAAGTCTTTCGGCATGGGGATGGCCGTGACGTTCGTAATGACAATGGCGTCGTTCGTTACGTATCTTCTTTACACTTTCCTCCTCAAGCCCGATGCGAAGCTGCTGAAGGTGCTGTTTCCCGACACGGAGATCGCCAGGAACGGCCTGCAGGATGTTTTGCAAACTGCCACGTTCATCCTGGTGATTGCCGCGCTGGTGCAGCTTGTGGAGATATTCATGCGGAAGAGCCTGCCGGGCCTGTACAGGTCGCTGGGCATCTTTCTGCCGCTGATCACCACCAATTGCGCCGTGCTGGGCGTGGCACTGCTCAACACGTCGTACGCCTCCAGGCCGCTGTCTTTGGTGGAGGCGGTGGTGCAGGGATTCTTTGCGGGCATCGGCTTCACTGTCGCTATGCTGCTGATGTCGGGCGTGCGCGAGCGGCTCGACAAGTTGGACGTGCCCGAGCCCCTGCGCGGCACGCCGATCACATTCATTGCCACCGGCCTCATGGCCCTGGCGTTTCTGGGCTTTGCCGGAATGGGTACATAAACAAGAGACAACGATCAAACAACTGAAGGTTTGACCAGTGACTGGTACTGAGATCCTGAATATATTATTGATATGCGTCGGCTCGATTGCGTCCCTCGCCGTGATCTTCGGCTTTGGGCTGGCGATTGCGTCGAAGGTGTTTGCCGTGGATACGGACCCCCGCATCGACGAAGTGATCGAGCACCTGCCGGGCGTCAACTGCGGCGCCTGCGGATACGCAGGGTGCTCGGCGGCGGCCGAAGCAATTGTGAAAGGCGAGGCCGAAGCCGACGTCTGCCCCGTCGCAACAGGCATGGCCTATAAGAACATCGCCAACATCATGGGCGTTGAGGTGGCCGAAAAAGAGCCGGTGGTGTCGGTGCTGCTGTGCAGCGGCGGGTACAAGGTGAGCGAAAAATTCGAATACAACGGAGTGCGCGACTGCAACGCCGCCGCGCTCGTACACGGCGGGCCGAAGTCATGCTCCCACGGCTGCATCGGCCTGGATTCGTGCGTGGACGTTTGCCCGTTCGACGCGATCACGATGGGCCCCGACGGCCTGCCAGAGGTGGTCGAGAGCATCTGCACCGGCTGCGGAAAATGCGCCGAAGCCTGCCCCAAGAACCTATTCGTAATCCAGCCTCTCAAGAAAGGCGTGCACATCCGGTGCAGCTCGCCGGACAAGGGCGCGGCCGTGAAGAAGATTTGCGACACCGGCTGCATCGGCTGCAAGAAATGCGAAAAAATATGCCCGGTCGAGGCTGTAACAACTGAAAACTTCCTCGCGAAGATCGATTATAACAAGTGCATAGCCTGCGGCAAGTGCGTGAATGAATGCCCCCAGGGCACCATCGCAAGTTTCCGCAAGGCACGGAAGGCGCAGGTCCCTGTTCCATCGGCCGAAGCCGTTACCTCGAAGGACAAAGCCGCCCTGCCCGCCGGAGAAGTTTCGGCGTAGGCGGCTCAAGAGGTCGGCGGCCAAAGCCCGGACAACACACAACCCCCGGGCAACGAAGGAGTAAGAGAATGAAGTATCGCTTTTGACAACGGGAATTACGCTGGGGCTGGTTGTTGCGGCGGCTTCGGCCGCATTTGCTCTCACGCCGATGTGGGAGCTCGAGGTCAAGACATCGCACCCGCAGTTCGTAACGATCAAGACGCCCAAGGGCGACGTGGCACACTGGTACGTGGCCTATACGGTCAAGAACCAACACGACGAGGCGAAAGCCATGCGGCCCGTGGCAACGCTGGCCGGCAACATCGGCTCCGCTCGCAGAGACATCTACGAGCCGCAGGTCCTCGAGGCGGTGCAGGAGCGAACCGGCTTCAAGCATGCCAACGTTGTCGACGCAGCCGGCATACTCAAGCCCGGCGAGGAGCGCGAATGCGTGGCCGTGTTCAACACGCCCAACCACGACTCGAGCAAAATGACGCTGAGCATCTATGGCCTGGCCGGCAAGCGCGTTGAAAAGCAGAACGGCCAGACCGGAATCGCCTCTCGACTCTACAAGGTGGAATACACCACCACCGGAGATCGCTACAACTTCACACCCGAGCGGCTAAAGCTCGTGTCGAAAGGCTTTGTCGATTCCTTCCGCAGCACCTTCGAGGGCGAGGGCAAGATACTGGGCGAGGCGCCCGAAGGCAACGCGGTCAAGCTCCCCGACTCCGCCGGGCCGGCAGCCAACGTGCTGCTGACAGTTGATGCGCCGCCGGTGGGAGCGGTGTCGGCCGATCCGCTCGATCTGCTACCGGGCGGCGTGAAGGGGCTGGGCTATGTGAACTTCAGGCAACTTGTCGACGTGGGCCTCATCGACCAGATATTCAATCTGGCGGGTGAGCAGGGAATAAACCCCAACGATCAGCTCAAGAAGATTGGCCTCGATCTGAAGAAGGATCTCGACGCGGCGGCGTTTGTGGTCGGCGATTTCACCGCGCCCGAGGATAACGGCGCCGTCGTGGTAACAGGCAGGTTCGATGCCGATCTGATCCGGAACACGATAAAGCAAGAGGCCGGAGACGACTTCGAAGCAGTCGAATACAAGGGTTACAGCCTGGTGATGGCCGGCCGTGACGACTTGGGGCGGATCTGTGTGCTGGATGGCAAGGCGCTCGTTATCGGGACTGAAGATTTCGTCAAGAAGATCATAGACATCCACAAGGGCGATGCGAAGGCGGGCGCGAAAGCCTCGCCTCTGATGGCACGGGCCAGGGACCTGGGCGACAGGACGTTCTGGATCGTTGCGGACGTCGAGATCCCTCCGCTTCCCGAGGAGCAGGCCGGCATGCTGGCGATGGCGCTGCCCGGTCTTGACACGACCAAAATCAACGGCATCACGATCTCAGGCAAGATCGAAAAAGCATTCGACCTCTGGATCACCCTCGGCTGCAAAGACGAAGACTCGGCCGCCGGCGCGATAACGGGCCTCAAGCAGGGGGTGAACGCGCTCACCGGCATGGCAAACATGTTCTCCCAGAACGATCCCGAGGCAGGAAAAACGTTAGGCGAGCTGATCAGGGCCATCAAAATCAGCGGCCGCGACACTTCCGCGACCATCAACCTCACCATAACCGCCGAGCTGGCGGAAAAACTAAAGGTCGCCGGCCAGAAGATGGCCGGGCCAATGATGATGATGATGATGCAGGGCGGCGGCGGGGGCATGCCGGACGACGGCCCCGGAGAAATCGACTGGGGCGAGGAAGAATAGCCCACACACCTGCCCAAGAAAACACACCCGCACACAGATTGCGCAGATACAGCTTTGAAATCTGCGCAATCTGTGCATAAACAGGTCTCGTGGCAACGGGTGCGACGGAATATTATGGTTTTTCTCGTGTTCTGAGAACTTGATCGCTTTGCTTGTACGTCCACAGAACCGCTGTTTGGAGCGTTTTTCGGATTTGGGACGGCGGTCAGATGAACTTGGGCAGTCGAAAAGCTGCTGGAACTTTCGTGTCCGGGTTGTGTAGGACCGACGACGAGGACGATTCGACGCGAGCCCCCATAGGGGCGATAGACCACTAGCCACGGGCGTGAGCCCGTGGAACACGTGCACACCACCTGCGAGCCCCCGCAGGGGGCGACAGATCGGAGCGACGACGAGGACGAG
>JABMSA010000443.1 GCA_013202185.1 Planctomycetota bacterium | reverse complement strand
GTTGAAATACCGGCGCGAGACTATAGTGTTCGTTTGGAAGAAGCGTTAAAAGTTCAGGCGACGTTTTATGGCGATTTACCGGGTGACGGGTTAGGCGATGAACTCGAGGGTGCACTCGAGGAAGGCATGGGATTCGACGGATCCTCGATAGAGGGCTTCGCACGAATCGACGAAAGCGACATGATTGCCTTCCCCGACCCGAGCACGTTCACGATCCTGCCGTGGCGGGGCGGCAGGGACCACAAGGTGGCGCGGATGTTCGCCGATATCCGCCAGCCCAGCGGCGAGCCCTTCGTAGGCGACCCCCGATATGTCCTGAAGAGAAACGTGAAACGGGCCTCCGACCTGGGCTACACCTATTACGTTGGGCCGGAGCTGGAGTACTTCTATTTCGAGGATTCCAAAGGCACCGTGCCACTCGACCACGGGGGATACTTCGACCTCACCCCGCTCGACGTGGCCAGCGACCTCCGCCGCGACACGGTCCTCGCGCTCGAGCAACTCGGCATAGTCGTTGAATACAGCCACCACGAAGCGGCGCCCAGCCAGCACGAGATCGACCTCAAATACTGCGACGCCATGACCATGGCCGATAACGCCATGACCTACCGACTGGTCGTGAAGGAAGTGGCACTTGCACACGGCGTGTATGCCACGTTCATGCCCAAGCCCCTCGCCGACGAGAACGGCAGCGGCATGCACACGCACCAGTCTCTCTTCAAGGGCGACAGAAACGCGTTCTTCGATCCGGACGCCGAGGATCATCTCTCGCAGACGGCCAGGCACTACATCGCCGGCCTGATGAAGCACGCCCCCGAAATGACGCTCGTGCTCAACCAGTGGGTAAACTCGTACAAGCGGCTGGTGCCCGGCTACGAGGCGCCCGTTTACATCTCGTGGGCGCGGCGCAACCGCTCAGACATGATCCGCGTGCCGATGTACAAGCCGGGCAAGGAGGAGGCCACACGCGTCGAGCTGCGGTCGCCCGATCCCGCCTGCAACCCCTACCTCGCGTTCGCCGTCATGCTCGCGGCCGGCCTCGAGGGCATCGAGAAAAAATACGAACTCCCCGAACCGATCGAAGAAAACATCTACGAGATGAGCGAAGAACGGCGCGAACAACTCGGCATCGCCACACTGCCCGAAGACCTCTGGGAAGCGATCCAGGTGACCGAGAAAAGCGAATTGGTCCGAAAGGCGCTCGGCGATCACGTCTTCCATAACTTCATCGAGAACAAGAAGCTCGAATGGGACCGGTATAGGACACAGGTAACGCCGTTCGAATTGGATGAATACCTGCCCGTGCTGTAGCAATTTCATGCGTTGCATCGCAAACCCGACGGGGGTGGGTCATGATGTACCCGCGCGGGGGCTACGCTTTTGTTTTTTTGCCTTGACTTTAGCGTGAATGCGCGTTAGAATACTGATAGAAACCGTCGGGGTGTGGCGCAGTTTGGTAGCGCGCTTGAATGGGGTTCAAGAGGTCGGAGGTTCGAATCCTCTCACCCCGACCAGGTCGCCGGAGTCGTAAACCGTTGGCAATACAAGGTTTTCGGCTCCGGCTGCTTTACGTACGATTTGCCTTTGTGTTGATTTTACGTCGGGGGGGGGTCCGGGCAGGAGAAAGTTACCGACGGTCTCGGCGAGTTCGGCGAGTCGGTCTATCCTCGCGCGGCCGTAAACGTTGAGGGTCAAGTCAGGCGTGGAATGCCGGGCAAGAACCTGCGCTTCTTTCACCGTGGCGCGTGCTTCGAAGACCATCGAAACGTACCAGGTCCGCAGGCTGTGGAAGTCGACCCTCCCACCCGGTGCGTCCTTGTCGATGCCGGCGGCCTTGAGGTCACGATCTAACGGGCGCGAGACGTTGTAAGGCACAAACAACAGCGGGTTCTCCGGCAGGCGCGACGTGTCTGTGCCATGCTTGCGGTAGAGTTCGACCGCTGTGCCGGCTTTGCCTAAGGTTTGTAGGCTGTCAACGACGCGCCTGGCAAGCCGCTGAAAGCCCTTCTTACGGTTCTTTGTCCATGCGGCGTCGAGGCGCAGCCCGGAGTTTTTCACGTCGAGGTTGTCGACATCGAGGGATCGAAGTTCCGCAACACGCAACCCACTGCACAGTGCCGCTTCATAGAGCACTCGTCGGTGTGCCGGCGCGGCTTCCATCAGGGCTTGCACTTCGTCGTCGGTCATGGCTCGTCGGCGGATTCGGGGTGTAGCGTCGTATGCGACCAGGTGCTTCAGCGGATCTTCGGCAAGGTATTGCCGCTTCACACACCAGCGGCAAAAGCTCTTCAACGCCTGCGCGTGGTGTTGAATTGTCTTGCCTGCCCGGCCGAGGGTCCGCAACTTGCGCAGGGCGGCTTCTACGGCCGGCAGAACCCCGTTAAGACTGCCCAGTGAACCCAGCTTTAACCGACTTGGCTATTCACTTGACTCCAGTGACCACAATATGTAGTATATGTGGTCATGGAAGACTATCCTCAGCTTTGCTGTTCTTTTTCTTTGATCGTGCTGACATGTTGGGCTCCTTCGTGCCGTCGCTGAAAAGAATCACAACAGGCCTCGAGACGGTCAGGGCGCCGCTTTTCGGTAGCTAACCTACCAGCCCGTATTGGCC
>JABMSA010000442.1 GCA_013202185.1 Planctomycetota bacterium | reverse complement strand
CTCCGGGCGCGGACCCACCAGGCTCATCTGGCCGAGGAGTATGTTGTAAAGCTGGGGCAGCTCGTCGAGGCTCGTTCGTCTCAGAAAAGTGCCCAGCCTTGTTCGTCTGTCGTCTTCGGCCTTGGCCCATACGGGGCCCGTGTGTTCTTCCGCGCCCACACGCATCGACCGAAACTTGTACATCGTGAAGGGGCGGTCGTCTCGGCCCACGCGAATCTGCTTGTAGAGAACCGGCCCGGGCGACGTAACCTTTATTGCCATGGCGATCGCCCCGAGAAGCGGCGCGGTCAGTGTAAGCGCCACGAGCGAAATCGTGAAATCCATCATCCGCTTGACAACACCCGCCCAACCCGTCAGCGGATGCTCGCGCAGCGCCAGCAGGCGTATGTTTCCGATCTCGCCCACTTCAACCGGGCGCGTGAGCCTGTCGATAACGCTCGACACAATCCGCACGGATACGGCATCGGTTTCAAACTCCGCGAGTATATCGAGAATCCTTTCGCGCTCGGAATGTGGCAGCGCGATGATCAGTTCGTCGATGGCGTTGTTCCGGACGATTCCCCGCAGGCCTTCAATGCTTCCGAGCAGAGGGACGCGCATCGTTCCGCGGCCGAAGGTTTCGCCGTCGTCGGCGCCTATTATGCCGGCCACTTCATAGCCCAGGCTCGGGTGCGATTGCATCAGCTCGACAATATCGCGAACCGGCTCGTGCGTGCCTATGATCGCGGCCCTCACGATTCCGATGCGCCACGAGCGCAGCACCGACACCACAACGTTGATTGCATAGCGCGCCAGGCCGATGAGGACCAGCGAAAACGCCCAGCCGAAGACGATCAACAGGCGCGAATGCCGCACGCCCGAGAGCTGGTTGAGCACCAGCGAAACACCCGTGGCCAGCGCCACCGCCTCCATGACCTTGATGAAGAGATGCGTCCACGTGAAGCCCGTTCGGAAAGGATATATCTCGAAGGCCGGGCATGCAAAAACCCAGATGACAACCAGCCAGAGGATCAATGTGAAGCACTCGTGAACGGACAGCAGCACGCCGCCCGGGAACGCCCCCGAGTGAAACCGCAGCCAGTATCCCAGCAGGAACCCGAGGAAGATCATCAGAGCGTCGGCGACGGCCACGACCGTGGCATGGATCTCGCGAAACCGGCGGTTGAACGCGCCCTGCAGTTTCGTCAGGGCGGGCCTATCGGCTACCCGATCTGCGGGTCGTTCCTTCACAGTTTGTTCGGGCGAGCAGGTTGGCATAAGGTGGCCTCATCGATCTGCCGCGAGCATGGGCTGCTCTTGATCGTCGTTTCTGCGCGCATAACTGTCTCGCGCGAAGCGCTCGAATGCCTTCTTGAATTCAGGGATGCTGAAGGACTCGGCATTTCGGCGCGCCGTGCGGGGATCGAAGTCTTCAGCGCGAAAAGACGCCACAGTGTCGGCCAGTGCCTCGGGTGTCTGCTCGTGAAAGAAAGTTCCTGTCACTCCGTCGATGACGGTGTCGAGCGCCCCGGCCTTGCCGTATGCGATCACCGGGCGCCCTGCCGCCTGTGCCTCGACGGGTGTGAGGCCGAAATCCTCCTCCTGGGGGAATATGAATGCCTTGCAGCGGGCCATCAGCCTGCGGGCTTCGCTGTCGGGCACACGCCCGAGCATCTTTACGGTGGGGCCGGCAATGCTCTTCAGATAGCCCGTTTGGGGGCCGTCGCCCGCCACCACAAGCGGCAACTTGAGCGTGTTGAAGGCGCGGATGGCGAGGTCCACTTTCTTGTAAGGCACGTGCCGCGACATAATGAAAAAGTAATCGTCAACGTCGTCCGGATGCACCGGCCTGAACGAATCGGTGTCGACGGGCGGGTGGATGATGTCGGCCTCTCGGCGATAGTGTTTGCGAATCCGCGTGCGCACGGCCCGCGATATTGCCACGAACTTGTCCACGCGCTGGGCCGCGGCAAAATCCCAATGACGAATGAAACTGAGCAGGGGGGCTGCGGCGATTCTCGACAGCTTGCCCAGCGATTGCGCGTAGCTGTGATACAGGTCCCACGCGTATCTCATGGGCGTATAGCAATAGCAGAGATGCAGGGCTTCGGCATGCGGCAGCGCCCCGTGCGCACAACAGTGGCTGCTGGATATGACCAGGTCGAACTCGGAGAGATCAAACTGCTCGACGGCTATCGGAAACAGCGGAAGATACGACCGATACCGCGTCTTGGCGAACGGCAGTTTCTGCACGAACGACGTGCGGACGTCGATCTCCCTGAACGAATCCGGCATATTGTCGGGATTGTATACGAAAGTGAATATCGGAGCGGACGGGAATATATCGTGGATTATCCGGACGACCAGATCGGCCCCGCCCAGCACGGTGAGCCAGTCGTGAACAATGGCTGTTTTCATCCTTCCTCCAGTGCGACCCTACGGCCATGTTATCGGCGCGGGTATGAGGCAGGTTCATTGAAGTATTCTGCGGTACAATGCCACGGTGCGCTCGGCGATGAGCGGCCACGCGAACTGCTCCGCGGTAGCCAGCGACGCCCGATGCAGCCGCCGGCGGAGGATCGGATCATTACAGAGCTCTACCATATTCTGTGCCAGGCCGGGCACGTCGCCGGCCTCCGGGAGGAGGATGTTCTCCCCGTGCTCTAGCCCTTTCGGCGGGGCTCCGCTGCGGCAGGAGAGCACCGGCAGGCCGTGGGCCATCGCCGCGAGGATGCTGCCGCGGCGGAAGGAAGCTCCGTCGCGAAACAGCAGCGCCGCGAAGTCGCAGGCCGCGAAACAACGGGTAACCTCGTCAGGCGGCAGGAAACCGGTATGAACAATATGGTCTCCCAGCCGGAGTGTTTCGATCAGTTGCAGTATCTCTGCGGGGTAGGATCCTTCGCTCTTCTCGAGGCCCGTCATAAACACGAGCCGCATCCGCGCGCCTGCGTCGAGTGCACTTCGAAACGCGGCCAGGAGGTCGTCGATGAGCTTGTTTCGCAAGGCGAACCCGAAGTAGCACATCGCCGTTTCGGCTTTGGCGATTCCGAGCCTTCTTCTGTATTCGTCGCGGGCGCCGGCCGCGCCGGAGGCGCCGGCATCGTTGCGCGGCTCGATGTTGGCGCCGATGGGAATGTGGAAAACACGGCCGCCGATTCCCGGCAGCCGATCGGTCAGCCACCGGCAATCCTCGTACGTCGTGGCCGAAGAGGCGGCCGATGTGTAGACCATCGGTATCAGGCGCAGTCTGTTTATCGGATGGCACCGCGCCACTTCGTGTATGGTTGTGAGCACCGGGCCGGCGCCCAGGAGCCCTAATGCCGCCGGCAGGAAACTTATGCTCAGGCTCCGGCGGAATGGCCAGGTGGGATACTGAATGTGAATGACATCGCACTGGTGCGCTCGGAAGTGACGCGCGATTGCGCGGGCATCGAGCGCCGGTATGGAAGAGAGCTTCGGGAAAACGCGTACCGCAGGGTGCGTGCCGGCGGCAACGCGCTGATCGCGACGGGCCAGCACGTCGACGTGCACCCCGTGCTCGGCGAGCTGCATCACGAGCCTGGCGGCGTAGTCGCCTATGCCGCACCTCATCTCCGGAAACGCCCCCGAGATCATGCATACTTTCATATGAGTGCTCCGAAGAATCGTGCTTCCTGTGTTCGCCTCTATTCGTCCTCGTCCTCGTCGTCGTCGTCGATCTGTATTCGGAGATGGGCATCGTTCTTTGCCGGCGAAGTGAATGTACTTGT
>JABMSA010000441.1 GCA_013202185.1 Planctomycetota bacterium | reverse complement strand
CTGGAAGACGTGGCGCCCGACAATCAGGACGTCGTCGACCGGCTGCGAGAGGCGGGCGTTGAGGAGTTGGAACGGCGGGGCACCGATCCCGCGATCATCGCCTGGCTGCGAAGCGACGGCGAAGGCGAATATCCCACCGACTGCAAGTTCTGGGACAGATGTCCGGCTCCGGCGGGCTATGGGCCTTGCTTCACGCGGGCGTACGGCAAAGACTGACGCCACGCCTCTGCGCGACATGGTTCCCTGGGCGGGGGAGTTCGCGGGCAAGCACCTCACCGGAGCGAAAAAGCCGCCGAGTGAAACGCTCGGCGATAACTCAAATCGAACCTCATTGGGAGCACAGACAAATCATGCTTTTACGAAAGTGGGCCGTGACGAGCGTAGTCATTGGAAGTTTTTGCGCGGGCCTGTGGTGCTCGGCCGCCGAGCTGCCGGCGGACACCGTCGTCATTCAGATGAACTCGCGTCAGGCGCCGCCCGACTGGGCGCTCAGGGAACGCCTCCTCCTGCGGGAAAATGAGCGCGCCGCCGAGAAGTACTTCAACAAGTACTGGGACGAGCGCGGCTATTTCAAGTGCCGCGAGACGTGGGGTATCGGCAAGGGATCCGACGACGTGCTGCAGGCGACGGCGAATTTCCCGCTGCTGTACGCGCTGGGCGCGGATCGATCCGTGCTCGACATGTACTACAAGGCTTACGACGCCCACATCAAGCAGTTTGCCACGGAAACCATCGAGGCTGTGCCCGAGTGGGGAATCTTCCACAACGGCTTCGTGGCGTACAACGATTTTCATCACCACGCCGAACAGTATGCCAGCTTCAGTCAACTGCCGCTGGCTGATCCCGGGAACGCGCGGTTCAGCAAGCTGGCCATGCGCTTTGCCGGCTTCTACCTGAACGAGGGGTTGGAGCCCGATGCGGAGCCGAACTACGATTATGAGCACCACATCATCCGCAGCAGCATCACGGGCAGCCGGGGCGCCTTGCTCGAGATAGCCCCCGAATTCTGGGGCTTCAACTGGCAGGACATCTGGAAGCGCCGACCCGACTTCGAGCACTGGACCAACGTGAAGGGCGACCTGCCGATGAACCTTGGCGCAACAACCTTCGCCACCAACGCCTTCATGCTGAGCGGGGAGGAGAAGTACCGCCGGTGGGTGCTTGACTACGTGAACGCCTGGTGCCGACGGGCCGCGGCGAACGGCGGCATCTTCCCCGCAAACGTCGGCCTCAACGGCAAAGTGGGCGAGCACTGGGATGGTGACTGGTGGCGGCATATGCACGGCACGTGGCGTTGGTTCCGCGAGATCATCGGCGGAGTGGAAAACGCCACGCTGCTCTCTGGCGGCGATCCCAGATATATGGCGGCGATCCGCCGGCAGATTCATGCCTTGCTTGCCGACGCTGTCGAGGAGAACGGCAAGCTGTATCCGCCAAGCACGTACGATGGCGAACGCTGGAGCGGCAAGCTGCGGTTCGGCCGCAATCTGGCGCGGCTGTATCTCACAGAGTTCAATGAGGACGACCTCAAGCTCATCGAGGAAGAGATCGCGCGCTACGGCACCCCGGGGCGATTCGACTATCGGACGGACTTCTTCTACTTCGCCAAAGACTTTGCCTGGATCTACTACCTCCTGGGCAGAAATCCTGAATTTCCAGGCAGGATGATGGACTCGGACCTGGGGCGCATCCGGCGGCACATGGAGACCATGCGGCAGGATGAATCGAAAGATTGGGAGCGTTGGACAGACTCCACGCACCGTCTCATTCCCGTTTCCACCCACGCGCTGATGAACCTCACCTGCGGCGCTCTCGGGCACAACCTGAGCAAAGGCATGTATCCGATCCTCGCCGAAGTGTGGCACTACGACCCCGAGCGAAACCGACCCGGCCTGCCGGATGACGTGGCCGCACTCGTCGACAAGATCACCAAGGATCAGGTGAGCCTGCGCCTGGTAAACCTGTGCCAGTCGGAACCGCGCACGGTTGTGGTCCGAATGGGCGCCTACGGCGAGAACCACTGCCTGAAGGCCAACGACACGGATGTCAACAGCAGCTTCTTCGCGGTGAAGCTTGCGCCGGGCTGCGGAGGAAGCCTGACACTGAAGGTGAAGCGCTTCCTGAACCCACCGCGGGCGGCATTGCCGTGGCAGAAATGAGGCGGGCGCCCGCCGAGTCGGTGATGCTGAGCGCTTTTCCATTCTGTGGTCGCCTGCCAAACCAAGAGGCTTGAATCCTCGCGCGCAAACCGTTACCATAACCAAACGATCATGATCAATGCTGCGATGAACGTTACCGGATGGCTTCAGGACTTTGCTGCGATAAGGACGACTGAAGAATGAGAACACTTGCCTCCCAACGCATTCCCAAGACTCAATTCGACATCGGCGGCGTCGTCGGCGACTACATCGCCGGGATCGCTGATCAGTGGCTGCTTGTCGCTCCGTACGCGAATGCGTCGATGCTCGAGATGTTCCGCGACCGCGACGCCACGCCTCTGCGCGACATGGTTCCCTGGGCGGGGGAGTTCGCGGGCAAGTACTTCACCGCCGCCGTGCTCAACCTGCGCGTGACGGGCGATCAGCGGCTGAAGGCGCGGCTGAAGGAGTTTGTCGAGCGCCTCGTGAGCCTGCAGGCTGCCGACGGCTACCTCGGCCCGTGGCCCGAAGACAGCCGCCTCACAAACTTCACACCATATCAGGGCGAGAAGGGCATGGGCACGTGGGACACCTGGGGCCACTACCACGTGATGATCGGCCTGATGCTGTGGCACGACCAAACGCGCGACAAAGCCGCACTCGCGGCCGCGTGCCGCATAGCCGATCTCATCTGCCGCAAGTACCTCGGCAAGAAGAATACCCGCCTCGTCGATACCGGCGCCACCGAAATGAATCTCGCCCCTGCGCATTCGCTGTGCATCCTGTATCGCAAAACGAAGGAGCGAAAGTACCTTGACATGGCGCTGCAGATCGTGGACGAATTTGCCGCTGAGGGAAAGGATGGCCCGCTGGCCGGCGACTACCTCCGCGCGCCGCTGGCCGGCAAGGAGTTCTTCGAAACACCCAAGCCCCGCTGGGAGAGCCTGCACCCAATAATGGCACTTGCCGAGCTTTACTGGATCACGGGCGACGGGCAGTATCGCGAGGCGTTCGAGAACCTGTGGTGGAGCATGGTCAAGCTCGACCGTCACAACGGCGGCGGCTTCACATCTGGCGAGAGAGCCACCGGCAACCCGTACGACTTCGGCGCCATCGAGACCTGCTGCACCATCGCGTGGATGGCAATGAGCGTGGAGATGCTCAAGATGACCGGCAACTCGATCGTGGCCGACGAACTCGAGCTGTCAACATTGAACTCCGTGCTCGGAATGCATTCCAGCACCGGCCGGTGGGCGACTTACAACACGCCGATGAACGGCGTTCGCCGGGCAAGCGCCCACTCGATCGTGTTTCAGGCGCGCGAAGGACAGCCCGAGCTGAACTGCTGTAGCGTAAACAGCCCGCGCGGCTTCGGCATGATCAGCGACTGGGCCGTCACGCGCGGCGCCGATGGCCTGGCGCTCAACTGGTACGGCGCGTCGTCCATAGAGGCAGCCGTCCGGCAGGGGGTGACCGTCACGCTTGTGCAGGAAACGGGCTATCCGGCGTCGGGCGGCGTGAAGATCAAAGTATCGCCGTCGAAGGCAGCGGAGTTCGCCCTCAAGCTGCGCATTCCGTACTGGTCTGAGAAGACGAAAGTCAAGCTCAACGGCGAGGCCGTAAAGGGCGTGGAAGCGGGCACGTACTTGACGTTGAACCGGAAGTGGAAGCGAGGGGACGTCATCCAACTCGACCTTGACATGTCGCTGCGTTTCTGGGTCGGCGAGCGCGACTGCGAAGGCAAGACGTCCGTCTATCGCGGGCCTATCCTCCTGACCTACGACCACCGCTACAACCTCGACCTTGCGCAAAAGGGCAAGAAGCGGGCGCGCAATTTCGATGAATGGAAGCCGCACCCGGACTATATGCTCAAGCCGCCCGCTCTGGACGCGAAGACGATGAAGGGGCGCCTGGTCGAATGGGCCGATTGGCTCCCGCCGATTCTCCTGCTGGCGGTCAAGGCGCGCAACGGCAAGACCGTGCACCTCTGCGACTACGCCAGCGCCGGTGAGACGGGCACGCCGTACCTCTCCTGGCTGCCGGTGAAGAACGCCCCCAAAGCAGCCTTCTCGCGCGAGAACCCGCTGCGCAGCCGCTCGGTGTAGGTATCTTTGCTGACTAATCCACGCGTTTTGTCAGGTTGTCGTGCAGGACGATTGCGTCGTCCATTGCTGCGGCTCCTTTCAGCTCTTACCGTGCTTCTTTTCGAACATGCGCTTGGCTGCGTGGTAGGCATCGAGCTTGTGTCGGTCGCGGCTGACGACGCCGAACGGGCTGATCGCCATGTAGTGGGAGAATCCGAATGTGGCCGGGGGCCAGGGGTGGTCGGCCCAACACCAGATGGTGGCGCCGCAGATGTAGGGCGCTTGCATTCCGGCAAACTCGGCCTCGAGTATTAGCGCCTGCACGTCTTCGCCCAGGCCGTTGCCGAAGACCCCCTCGAATGAGAAGTTGCCGAACTCGGCGATGAGGATCGGCTTGCCGGGATGCTTCTCGTGCAGGGCTTGCAGGTGGTCGTTCCAGAATCGGGTGGATCTTGACAGGTCGTAGTCGAGCTTCCCGCCTTTGAGGCGGCTCTGCGGGGTCGGGTAGCCGTTGACGCAGATGATGTCGTCGGCGGCGAAGTTGGGGTATTCCTCCCAGTGGTTGCTCACGTGCACGGCGAAGCGTGTGGAATCGAGTTCCTTGGCGAGGCGAACTAGCTCCTGGTTGCCGGACGCGATCGCGCGCAGGTCTTCCTTGGTTTCGTTGCTCGCCGACCAGAAGATGATCGAGGGGTGATTGATGTCGCGGCGGATCATCGAAGTGAACTGGCGCTTTGCCGCCTGGAGCTTGGCGGCGCTGTGGTCCTCGGCTTCATTGCCGCCGCCCCACCAGTAGAGCGGTATCTCGCCCATCACCAGGATGCCGAGTTCGTCGCAGAGGTCAAGCTCTCCCGGGTGATGCGGGTAGTGGCAGAGGCGCACGAAATTGCAGCCGCCCGCTTTCATGTCGATGATGTCCTGCCGGGCCGTCTCGAGGTCGGTCGCCATATTCCTCTCGGGCGAGTCTTCGTGACGGTTGTAACCGGTGAGGAAGATCGGCCGGCCGTTGAGCAGCAGCTTGCCGTCCTTTGCTTCAACCGTGCGAAAACCAATGCGGATAGTCTGTTCGTCGACAGTCTGGCCGTCCGAGCGCAGCTCGAGCTTCGCGGTGTAGAGGTTGGGCGTGTCGGGCGACCAGGGT
This sequence comes from Planctomycetota bacterium, assembly GCA_013202185.1. Lineage (GTDB taxonomy): Bacteria > Planctomycetota > PUPC01 > JABMSA01 > JABMSA01 > JABMSA01. Next base: position 1,711 of record JABMSA010000441.1, on the reverse strand, counting down.
CCGACGTCTGGAACGTGACCAACGAAGGATTGCTCGCCTTCCTCGCCGGCCGGCAGCGACACCGCCTGCGACTCGAAGCTCGCGATTGTTTTGCCGTCGTCGCCGGCTATCTCCACCAAAAGCTCAACGTCGCTCGTCTCGGCGCGCTCGTTTTGGATGTCAGCGTAAACTTGCAGGCCGCCGCCTTGCTCCACCGGCTCCGCGATGATCCTGATATCGCCGAGATGGAGCGGATCGGTCGCTATCAACTCGACCTCGCGCAGGATGCCGCCGTAAGTTCGCCAGCCGCGATGGACGCCCGGCACCTCGCCGTCGCGTCGAATGTTGTCGGCTCTGACCGCGACGACGTTCTCGCCTCCGAAATCGATTGCATCCTGAATCGGAAAGTCGAACCGCAGGAAGCCGTCCTGATGCTCGCCCGCCTCTTGCCCGTTGACCCAGACCTTTGCGTGGTAGTTGACGCCCTCGAATCGGAGCAGCACGCGCTTGCCCTGCCACTCGCGCGGGACATCAAACGCTCGCCGGAACCACACCACGCCCTCGTAGCAATCAAGGATCGAGGCGATGGCATCGAAGCTGTTGGGCAGGAGCGCGTCGCCCCAGCGCGAGTCGTCGTGCCCGATGCAAAAGTACTCGTCCTTCTCGCCGAATCCTACCGGGGCGGGCTGGAACTTCCACGGGCCGCAGAGGTCAACGTGTTGTCTGGTCATAGTCGAGATCCTTTTCTGCACGAAGGGCGTTTCAACGAGTTGTTGAGCATAGATAATAGCCAATCGCGGCTGAGGATTCAACGCCTGTTTTGCGGGGGAAGAAGTTGATTCGACATCCGAATCCTCGTCGTCGTCCTCGATCTGTATTCGGAGATGGGCATTGTTCTTTGCCGGCGAAATGAATGTACTTATCATATTGTGGGAGGGACACTTCTTGCAAGAAGTGTCCCCCCACACCCCCCTTCAAGAAACCTTTGGGCTTTCAGAATGCGAATATTGGTTCAAGCTGACCACGGGGAGCACGGAGAGGAGCGGCAGGCAGGCGCATGCTTGACAGCACGGACCGGGAAAGGAACTTGCAATCCGCTCGGCTCATGCTATAATGTGCGCGTTCGGGCAGAAGCCCGGCGGGCACGTGTCCCGACACAACTGACTGTGCGTGTGACGCTTGCTTCGATCTTTCTGATCATTTCAGGATTCATAGCTATGCTTACCTCCGAAATTGGCTGGCACGCATCCGGCAAGGGTGGCGCGGTGGCGGCCGGCGGAAAAGATGCGGCGGCCGCAGGGGTCGCCATGCTCGAGCAAGGCGGTAACGCCGCCGATGGCGCAGCGGCTACGCTTCTGGCGCTGTGCATCACCGACTACGGCAACTACACTGGCTCGAGTTCGGCATGCCGCCCAAGGACGCAGTCACAACCGCCCGCTTCAGCACCACTCACCACGAAGATTCATTCAGTCCGAACCCCGACCGCAAGCAAACACTTGGCGAGTTAGCGGGCCTGTTGCTCAACGAAAGCATCCCCGAGAGCGTACGCGACGACCTGGCCGGTCGGGGCCACAACATTCACCTCACCCCCGACGCGATCGCCGCCCCCGTTATGTTAGTTCGGGACCTCGCAACCGGCACGATCCACGCCGCCGGCGACCCCAAAGCCGGCCGACATGCAGCCGCTGTGGGCGATGCAGAATAATAGATGCGCATGGGTGGGGGCCAATGG
>JABMSA010000440.1 GCA_013202185.1 Planctomycetota bacterium | reverse complement strand
GCCATGCCGCTCCTGAGCCCGGAGGGCGATAGACGCCTAGCCACGGGCGTGAGCCCGTGGAAGACGTATCCCCTCACATAAGAGCCCCTGCGGGGGGCGACAGATCACGAGATACTCGTCAGAATAGGATTCGACGGACGACGCCTGTCTCAGAAGAACGTGTAGTTTCGAGCCGGCGAATTCGATATAATGAGAGGTGATGATTGCAAGCCGGACCACAGGCAGCAAGCGCACTTGGCGACGCCGTCGGTTGGCGCAGCGGAGCCTGACGGCCCGGTTCCGCCGCCGTCCGTTGCCGAGGGTCCTCGCGACACGTAGCAGAAGTACATGATATTCACCGCCGTTTCGATATTCGTCGCCGCATTCGTGCTGAGCTTCGGCGCAACGCTCGTGCTTCGGAAGATCGCGCCGCGCCTGGGGCTTGTTGATCGCCCGGCTTCGCGCAAGCTTCACTCGCATCCGATGCCGCTCGGCGGCGGAATCGCCATTTTCCTCGGCGTTACCATCGTTGTTGCCGCGGGGGCCATAGCGCTTCCGGCGATAGACGGCCGCGTAGAGTGGCTGCCCGAGGTGGTAAAGCAAAACATCGACCTGATGAGCGACAAGCTGCCGACGCTGCTCGCCGTGATGGGGGGAAGTGTTGTAATCATGCTCATGGGGCTGTGCGACGACATACGGGGGCTGCCGCCGTGGGCGCGGCTGGCCGTGGAGGTGGCCGTAGCCGCCGGGCTGTTCGTATTGTCGCCCGAGCTTCGCCTTACAGTGTTTACCCCGTGGACGCTAACGTCATTCATTTATACCGTGCTGTGGATAACCGCGATCACCAACGCGTTCAATCTGCTGGACAATATGGACGGGCTGTCGTCGGGCGTGGCGTGCGTGGCGGGGCTGATCTTCCTGATCGTGGCGGCTCAGACCGGACAGTTGTTCGTTGCCGCGCTGCTGCTGGCGCTGATCGGTGCAACGCTTGGGTTCCTCGTCTTCAACTTCCCGCCCGCATCGATTTTCATGGGCGACGCCGGGGCGCTTTTCATCGGCTATATGATCTCGGTGCTGACGGTTGTTTTCACCTTCTACGGGCCGTCGCCCGAGAAGAGCCCTCTCCTTTCGATGCTGCTGCCGGTGGTGATACTCGCCGTGCCGCTTTTCGACACGCTCTCGGTGGTCGTAATCAGGATCAGGAGCGGCCGGCCGGTCTTCCTGGCCGACAAGAACCACTTTTCGCACAGGCTCACGGCGCTGGGCATGAGCCCGAAGCAGGCGGTGCTCACCATTTACCTCGTAACGTTCTGCACGGGCATAGGAGCCGCGTTTTGGCATCGCGTTTCAACCGTCGGCAGCCTCCTGATTTTCACCCAGGCCGCCGCCATCATCGGCCTGATCATCATCCTCGAGATAACGGCGGCAAAGAAGCAGATCGAAGCCGAAGACTGAACGCTCCGCGATCCGGCCGGCGCGTTTGCACAAAGAAGACAGGTTCTTTCGGATCCATTGTGGGCTGCAATCTTCGCGAGGAGGCGGCCCATAGGATCGACGACGAGGACGAGGATGCCGACGACAATGATTCTGTGCCAAGTCCCCGCAGGGGACGCCAGACCCCTAGCCTCGGGCGTGAGCCCGTGGACACCGGTGCCAAACAACCCCAGAGCCCCCGCAGGGGGCGGCAGATCGGATCGAGGACGACGACGACGACGAGGACGAGGATTTTGTAGACACCCACACTCAAACCGGAAGATTCAGAAAACAAATTACATTGTCGCATGATAACCTGAATTCGAGCCCCGCATGCCCGGCGAGCGATGCTCTGCCCAGGGCGGCGTGGGCGGCGTCATTCTTTTTTCTGATGGTCGGGGTGTGCCTTCGTACCTTCGCCGCGGGCGACGTTACCAGTTACGGCGCGAATCTGCTCATCGAAATGTTCATTGTCGTTGGGGCGGCTTTCTGGGCGATGCACCTCGTTCTCACCGGCAGGATGGCCTGGGTGCGGTCGCCGATCAACATCCTGATAGCAGTATTCTTTGTGCTTACGTTGATCCAGGCATTTCGCGCGCCGCACCTGCAAAAGAGCATCACTACGTTCATCGACTGGTCGAGCAGCCTGCTGGTGTTCTTCCTTGCGATCCAGTTTTGCATAGCCCGGCGGTGGGCCCGCAGCTTCGTTTACGCGCTGATCGCCTGCGCCGTGGTCGTTTCTGTTTACGGCATCTTCCAGTATCATTACCTCTTCGGGCATATTGCCTGGCAACTCGAGAGCAATCCGACGGCCATTCTTCAACAGATGGATCTGCCGATGAGCGCCCTCGACGACCTCTACGCCCGCGTGATGAGCCGCCGCGTATATGCCACGTTTGCGAATCCGAATTCTTTCGCCGGCTTCCTGCTCATGACCATTCCGCTGTCGGTTGGTGTGTTCATCGACGCCTTCCGCAGGCGAAGCCAGGCCAGCCTGTGGGAGGGGGCGGCGGCGTTCCTGGCGATTACGCTGCAAGTGCATGCGCTCGCGCTCACGTTTTCCAAGGGGGGGCTGGTAACCCTGATGGTGATGGCGGCGCTGTTCGTTGTGATGGCCTCGTGGCGGCTTGTCAAGACTCACCGGAAATGGCTTCTTCCCGTCGCGGCAGTTGCCCTGCTGGTTGCGGCTGTTGTGTCGGCAAAGGCGATCCGCGCCGCCCGGTCCGGCAACACAAGCCTTCCGCCTGCCGTTGCCGCGAAGCTGCGGGGCGCGTCCGAGTCGATGCAGGTGCGCATCGGTTACTGGGGCGCGGGCCTGAAGATGATCGCCGATCATCCTCTGCTGGGGGTTGGGCTGGACAACTTCGGAGATCGCTACGCCGAATACAAGCTGCCCACGGGCCGCGAGGTGCAGCGGGCGCACAACAACTACCTGCAGGTTGCGGCGGAGCTTGGCATACCCGGGCTGATCGTTTTCTGCGCGCTATGGGCCGGGCTGATGTACATGAGCGTGCCGCGTGCGAGAATCCTCCATGCGCCGTCGGAGGGCCGAGCGTCTTTTCCGATGGCGCTTGTCGCGGGCATGCTGGCGTTCGTCACCGCCGCCGTACTGCTCAACTCGCTCGAGACGTTCCCTTCGAAACCGTTGAACCTCCTGGGATATGCCCTGCTGCTGGCGTTCTGGATGACGGCGTTCTTTTTCGTTGGGGGCGGTGGTTCTCTGCAGACGGATGGCGGCGCGTCCGACGACCTGTGGTTCACGCGCATTGGCATTGCCGTTGGCATCGCCGGCTTCCTGATTCACAGCGCCGTCGACTACGACCTCTACGTGCCGGGCTGCGGGCAGACCGTGTGGATGCTCGCCGCGCTGGCGCTGGCGCTTCGCGAGGGCCGGCCCCACGAGCGAATGATCAATGTCAAACCGGCCCGGCGGTTGGCCATTACCGGAACGGTCATTGCTGTTTGTGCGATCTTCATCGCGCCGGGTCTTGGCATAGTCACTCGGGCCTTCGAGGCCGAGTCATCGCTCATGCAGGCAAAACAAAAGCGCAACGAAATTCCCATGACGAAGGACAACCTGCTCGCGGCCGTGAAACTGTGCGAGCAGTCGATCGAGAAGAATCCGCTCGACGACCAAGCGCGCTACGTGCTTGCGCAGTGCTATGAAACGATATGGACGACGAACAACATGAAAGACGATGTGGCGTTTTTCCTTGCCGTCGAGAACTTTCGCGAGGTACTGAAGCTCAACCCCACCCACAGCGCGGCGCTTTACAGGATTGCCGAGTTGTATCGCCGTGCCGGGCTCTTCGAGAAGGGCCTGCTGTTTCTGCCGATAGACCACGATAAATCGGGCGCCCGGTGCAGCACCATCGAGTTCGCGCGCCGGCGGCTGGGCGAATCGGCATTCGGAAGAGGGCTGGGCCTCGAGACAAGCGCCATCGATGCGTCCTTCATTCCGCACGTGTGGGCGGCGAGGGCGGCCGTGGAATCTTATCCGACGAATTCGCACTACCGAGCAGCGCTTGGCGAGGCACTTCACCTTGCGGGGCTCGAAGCCGCCGCTGCCGCCGAGTACGGCAAGGCCCTCGAGTACGACCGCGCCGCGCCCATCGACCGGCTGCGGCTCTCGGATGAGGAAAGAAAACTCGCGGAGGAGAGGGCGGGCCGGTAGGCGCGTCTTGTGCGTTGGGGCAGTGGGAGGGGGAATGTCAATGTCTGGTGAATCGCAGGTGCATCGAGGCTATGGCGGGACGCGCTCGACGGCGCCCTACCGCTCCACCTTCCTCCGCCTTCCGCGTTTTCGCCGGCCGTGTCTTTGCGGGGCGATTGCTGCAATCGGCGCCTCGCCCTTGATCTTCAGGATGCGGTCGCGCAGCTCGGCGGCCCGCTCGAATTCCAAACCCTCGGCGGCGGCTTGCATTTCTTCTTCCAGTTCTTTCACGTGCTCCGCCGATACGTAGGTCTCTTCGGTCTCGCCCACTGCCTCGTAGGCGTAGCGGCTCTCGCTGATCTCCTTCTCGATGCCCTCGCGGATCGCCTTGCGGATGGTCTGCGGCTGAATGTTGTGCTCTTCGTTGAACTTGATCTGGATCTCGCGGCGGCGGTTCGTTTCGTCGATGGCCTTGCGCATCGATTTTGTGATGTCTTCCGCGTAGAGGAGAACCTTGGCGTTGACGTTGCGCGCACAGCGGCCGATCATCTGTATCAGCGACGTCTCCGAGCGCAGGAAACCCTCGCGGTCGGCATCGAGGATCGCCACCATCGACACCTCGGGCAGGTCCAGCCCCTCGCGCAGAAGGTTCACACCCACGAGCACGTCGAACTTGCCCAGGCGCAGGTCGCGCAGTATCTCGATACGCTCCAGCGTCTCGATTTCGCAGTGGAGGTACTTGGAGCTTATGCCTTCCTCGGCGAAGTACTCGCTGAGGTCCTCGGCCAGCCGCTTGGTGAGTGTGGTCACGAGCATCCGCTCGCCGCGCTCGGCCAGGGCCTTCATCTCTTTCAGGAGGTCCTCCACCTGGCCCGTGGCGGAGCGCACCTCGATTTGGGGATCGACCAGCCCCGTG
>JABMSA010000439.1 GCA_013202185.1 Planctomycetota bacterium | reverse complement strand
CGCCCACGGTGCTGATGAGGTCGATGATTTTCACCGGCTCGGCTTTGTCTCGGACGGGCTTTTGCAGGCGCCATTGATCGTCTTCTTTTGCGAGCACAACGCCGCCGGCCTGGTTGGCGAGTTCGATCTTGTTCACGCGATGGCTCAAGACCTCGAAGGGGTAGCGGTAGCGGAAGTCGGCGGGTTTGTAGTCGATGTCTTGGAGGATCTCGGCTTCGACTCGGTAGATGCTTTCGGCGTCTTTTATCTTGACGTAAACGTCTTCGCCGCTGCTGCTCTTGTCGTCGATTGCCTCGAAGGCTTTGCCGATGAGGAGCGTCCAGGTGTGGTCCTTGTCGGCCACGGTCACTTCGGCCCGGGGGTTGTCGAGGCCGTAGGCGGCTTGGTTGTCGGCGGCGCGGTCTTTTTCCACTTTACCCTTGTAGCGCATGAACTCGCACGCCGAGATCACGCCCTCGATCCTGGCGGAATCCGCGCGGTCTTTCAGCGGCTCGACAACGTGCCAGGTGTCGTCGGTTTTTTCGCAGACGATTCGGCGGTCGCCTACAGTGATTTCCATCCGCCGTGCGTCTTGCGTCTTGAGGTCGGGGAATACCTTGTTTCTTGCCAGCTTCACTTCTTCGGTGGTCTTGATGAGCTTGGGCAGAATGACGGCGGCCGGCACTGCGATAACGAGCAGTATTAGAAGGACGAGTGTTGTCTTCAGGTTCATTGTGTTGGTCTGCCTCCGGGGCTGCGTTTCATTCGCGGCGCTTTGTTCGATGCCCGTGCGCCGCGATGTCAGCTCGAGCGTCTCCAGTATACTATGCCGCCGATGACAAGTGCCAGGTAGGGCAGGCCGAAGAGCGTGCTGTAGAAGATCGCCTGTTCTTCTCCGTACTTGATTGTTATCGGCTTGGCGTAGATGGACTTGGGTGCAATGCTCAGCCGGACCGTTTTGCCGGCGAGCCAGTTGATGATGTTGAGGACGAAATTAACGTTGCCCGGGCCTTGGCTTGCGTTGCGGTTGGTCAAGACGTCGCGGTCGCCCAGCACCACGATGCGTGCGCCGTCGAAGTTCGGATCGGGCTTCGGAGGCTGGTCATATGGCGAGGGAGGCTGCTGTTTGGGGGCGCGCTCCTGCGAGCACGCGGCAATGGGCACGGGACCGGTCAGGTCGATTCCCTCGTTGTAGCGGGTCTCGGGGCCGGCAGTCTTGTCTGTTTCACCCCAGCCTCCCTTGCTGGTCATGGCGAGTGGTGCGGTGTCGTATCGCGCCGGCACGCTCTGGCCGCGGGGCTGTTTGGGCGGCTCAAGGGGCTCGACCACGCAACTCCATAAGAAGATGGTCGAGAGGCTTTGCATTTTCTTTGTGATTTGGTGCGGCGGATGCTCGGCGAAAATCTGGAAGCTTGCTTGTTGTTGGCCGCCGAGAACCGGTCGGTAAATACTTACGGCCTTCATGTCGGTACGGGCCCTTATGCCCCACTCCTCGAGGATTCTCTCCAGGCCCGACGCCACGACCTTGGTGCCGATCGGCTCGAGGGCTACCAGGAGCTTGCCGTGCCGCACCTTCAGGAAGTCGCCGATCTGGTCCAGCTCGAGCGTCGAGAACCGCCGGGTCGGGCCGATGATCGCCAGGACGGTGCAATCGTCGGGTATCCTCTTTTCGGCGGCGATGTTGATGGTCTTTATCTCGTAGTTGTCGCCTTTGATGTCTTTGGCTATGCGCGACATGGCCGGTTGGCTGCCAGCGGGCCTGAGCAGCAATTCGCCCTTGCCGGTTGTGAAGTATATTACGCTCTTCTCCTTGTCGGTTACCTTTATCAATGCGGCGGTGAATTCGTTTTCGCCGTTGAATTTGGGCTCTTGCTTAACCCCTTGCATCTGTGCCAACGTATCCATGTTTGCCACAAGCTGCCCGATTGGAATCTGCTTGGTTTTGCCGCCCGATGCCTGAAACACTACGCTCTGTATGTTGTTGACGCCCTTGTTTTCCTCGAAGAACCTGCCCGCCCTCTCTCTCTCGCCCGCCATATCGATATCGATGTAATCGACCGAGAGCTTGCCGTCGGAAAAACGGGCGTAGTCGTCGAGCATGTTACTGGTAAAATCATATATCGGCCCGGACGGGGGCATTATCACGGTTACCTTCACGGGCTCGTCGAGGTTCTCGAGTATCTGAATGGTCTTGCCGGACAGTGTGAATTTGCCCGATTGGGTGAGGTCGCGCTTGTTATAATAAAGCGACGCCATGTAATTTACGACGCCCAGCAGCACGAGGCCGATGATGCACATGACCACCACGTTGGCGCCCACCAGGCCCTTTCGGGTGGCGTTGCCCTTGAGCATAAGTACCACATTGACGGCAACAGAGCCCAAGGCCAGGGTCGCGCCGGCTGCCGCGGGCAACGCGTATTGCACGATGCTTGCGCCTTCCAGGGCGTTGCCCCAGGCAATGACGCCCACGGCACACGCAACGATGCCCGCAGGCAGCGCCAACACCGAAGCCAGCCGCCACATGATGAACGCGCTGCCCAGCAGAAGTATTATGCCAACAGGCAGGAACGTGATGCTGAAGCTGTTTCTCCATGCACCGGCGATGGGGAAGGCAATAGTGCCGACCATAATGCAGGTGAGCCCCATAAGCCCCAGCACAACACCCATCATATCAACAAGAGAACCTCTACTTGCCTTCAAAGCTCATTTCTCCTTCAAGCGAATGGAGCCTGGTGTATCTGATTGTGAACGCCGCGCGAACGCGGCACAAGCAACAACGGCCGGCCGCTAGCGCCACCGGTGGCTCTCGATCATCCGAACGGTCAGGAACAGGAAAAACACGCTCAGCGTGAGGTAGTACAACACGTGCTGGCTGCTCACGATGCCGCGGGTGAAATCCATATAGTGCGAGCCCAGGCCGATGTAGTGCAGCACCTGGCCCGGCTTGACGGCAAAATCGCTGATATGCTCTTTTATGCCGGCCCGACCGATAACGCAAGCCGCGATTCCGCCCACGGCAACCACCAGGCTCACGACAAGCGGAACGGCGATTTTCCGGATGGACTGGTAAAGAACCACACTCAGCACGACCGCAAAACCCAAGGCGACGACAACTGCGATGGCAAGACCTGGAATATTGACTTCGCCGGGAATCTGGGTGCCAAGCCTGCCTATTATGAACATCCCGAACATCGCCACAAAACCGACGAACGCGGCGATCACCTGGTTTTTCGTGAAAGCCGAAATGAACAGGCCGATCGAAATGAGCAACGCACCCAGCAGAAGCAGCCCGGCATAGCTTGCCGCGATGATGCCGTAGTCGGGGCTGCCCTGCCGCGCCATTATATATATGAAGACGAGCGTGGGCACGTGTACGGCTACGAAGAACCCGAACCCGCCGATGAACTTCCCGAGCGCAAGCTCGACGTCGGTGATGGGAGCGGTGAGAATTGTTTCCAGCGTGCCCGAGCGGGCCTCTTCGGCAAGCAGCCGCATTGTGATGACAGGGCACAGGATCAGGGCCAGCCACGTGAGGTTGCCGAAAAGCGGCTCCAGCTCCGCACGCTGGCTGACGAGAACACTGTCATTGAAAATGATGGCAACCATCAGCAAATGCATGGCTATGAGGATGTACGCTATCGGCGAAACGAAATATGAGGATAGCTCGCGCCAGGCGATGGTCGGCGCCTTTGTTGGCAACAGGCCAACGGCGCACCCGACAAAGAACAGGGCCAGGCCCAGAAGATCCGTCGCCAGCGAGTCCGACACGCCCAGCACAATGATCAGGCCCGCGATGGCCAACGCAACGCCTGTGATTGAGCAGATGTTCCTCGCGTTCAACTTGTGCCCTCCTTCTTTGCGGTTTCGGTTTCGTCTTGCGTTGTGGTTTGAACGAAGATTTCCTCGAGCGTGAGCGCCCTCTGCCTCAGCTCGAGGAGCTTCCATTGCTTGTGCGACAGCATCTCAAAGATCTCGGCCCGAGGATCGCCGCCGTCGTCAAGCTCGAGCGTAAGGCGATGGGCGCCGTCGAAGGTTGCGTCGCCCGCGCGGCGCACGTGCCTTACGCCCTTCATGGTTCTGAGCGCCTCTCGCAGCTCGCCCTCGGGCGCGGCCACTTCGATGTCGAGGTACGGCGAGCTTTGCAGCTCGTCGACGCGCATCTGGCAGGCCAGCTTGCCGTTGTGGATGATCATGAATCGCTCGCAGACCGACTCGACCTCGGGGAGGATGTGCGTGGAGATGAGCACCGTGTGCGAGCTGCTGAGCTGCTTGATCAATTGGCGAACGTGCCTGATCTGATTGGGATCGAGGCCCACGGTAGGCTCGTCGAGGATGAGAATCTTAGGGTTGTGCAGGAGGCAGTCGGCCAGGCCCACGCGCTGCCGCTGGCCCTTCGACAGCGTGCCGATCACCTGGTTGGCGAATTCGGTGGCGCCGCATCGCTCGAGCGCTTCCCCCATTCGGGTGCGGCGTTCTTTCCGCGGCACGTACTTCAGCTTCGCCCTGAATTTCAGGTACTCGGTCACGCGCATCTCCGGATACAGCGGGTTGTTCTCCGGCAGGTAGCCGATGTTTTGCCGCACCTGGAGGCTCTCGCTGAATACGTCGTGGCCAACCACGCGTGCCGTGCCCGACGTGGCCGGTATGAAGCACGTGAGTATGCGCATTATGGTTGTCTTGCCGGCGCCGTTGGGCCCGAGGACCCCCACGATTTCACCTTCGCCCATGTGGAAGGTGATGTCGTCTACGGCCCGGATGTCGCCGTATACCTTAGTCAGATTCTCTACGTCAATCATGTGGTCTTTCCCGCTCCTACTCTGTTCCGCACCTGATTCAATGCTCCCGGGATATGGCGAGGTTGGATCACAGCATGAATTTCACAGTCATATATTGTACCGCCAAACGTGCTTCCTTTTCAAGAATGTAACGGGCAAAACCTGCGCCCGCAGGGCATGTGATTCCTCCTCCTCCTCGTCATCGTCGTCCTCGATCTGTATCTTTCCGTGTCCGAATCCTCTTCATTATCGTCCTCGTCGTCGATCTGTATTCGGAGATGGGCATCGTTCTTTGCCGGCGAAATGAATGTACTTGT
>JABMSA010000438.1 GCA_013202185.1 Planctomycetota bacterium | reverse complement strand
TCCGCGCGGTCGAAGCAAAGGACCCGTACACGCGGCGGCACAGCGAGCAGGTGGCCCATTATGCGGTGAACCTGGCCGGCGCCCTGGGGCTGCCCCCGTCGGCGGTCGAGTCGATCCGCGTTGCTTCGCTCCTTCACGACCTCGGCAAGATCGGCGTGCCCGACCGCATCCTCACCAAGCCCGAGCCGCTGACCGACGAGGAGTTCGAGCACATCCGCCGCCACCCTGCCATGGGGTCGGAAATCCTCTCCAGCATTACGATGTTCGGCGAAGAGACGCAACTGATCCGGTATCACCACGAGAGATGGGACGGCAAGGGGTACCCTAACGGCCTGACCGGGGAGGAAAGCCCCCTGGCTTCTCGCATCATGCAGGTCGCCGACTGCATCGACGCGATGTTGATGCAGCGAGCGTACAAGAAGGGCTACCCGGTCGAGAAGATGATAGGCGAGTTGATCCGTTGCGCCGGCGTGCAGTTCGACCCGAAGATCGCAGCCGCCGCCGTTCAATAGTGCCGCGACAATCCGGACAAGCTGATCCTGCCGGATCGGGAGCCTGTTGCAACGATCGCCTGACGGAGTAAACCCATGGCTGCACGAAACAATACCTGTAATACCGCCGACCGGAGTCCCCGATTCCCTGTTGTCTTCGTGGTCGCCGCCATCGCGGCGATGATCGGCATGATGGTTTGGTCGGGTTCGATAGACTATGCGGAGAGCAATGCTCACGGCGACGAAGTGTCTCGCACAGCAAGGCTTTCCCATACGACGGCCCGGATTCTCCACCTCGACGAGGTCCTGACGATGTCGGCCCGAATGGCGGCCTTAACGGGCAAGACGGAATGGATTGACCGCTACCACCAGTATGAACCCGAACTGGACCGTCTGATCAAGGAGGCCATGGCGATGGCGCCATCGGCCAAGGGCCTCGAAACGGCCACAGCCACCGATGCGGCCAACCTGCGTCTAGTCGAAATAGAGAAAGCATCGTTCGACCTCGTCCGTACCCAGCGACTGGAAGAGGCGGCGGATCTGCTGAACGGGCAGGAATATCGGCGCCAGAAGGAGATCTACGCCAACGGAATGAAGGCCTTTACGCGGGAGTTGCAGGCTCAGCAGCAGAACGACATGAGCCGGAACACCCGGCACCACTGGCTCTCTTTCTACGTCCATTTCGCGGCCTCAGCCGTCGCGGGCGTGCTCTGGTGCCTGGCCTTGTGGAAGGTTGCCTCCTCCTGGCGGTGCAAGGTCGAGGAACTCCGGGCTGTTGCGGACTCCTTGCGTAAGAGCGACCAACTGCTTACTGTCGGGCCAGCAGTCATCTATAGCTGCGAGACCTCCGGCGGGTATGCCGCAACCTTCATCAGCGGGAACGTCAAGGAGCAGTTGGGCTACGAAACTCACGAATTCACCGACGATCCCGGTTTCTGGGCCGATCACATCCATCCGGAGGACAAGTCCCGCGTCCTGTCTGGTCTCTCGCGTGTCTATGAGGAGGGTCACCATATCCACGAATACCGCTTTCGGCATAAGGGCGGAAAATACCTATGGATGCGCGACGAGTCGAATCTGGCGCTCAGTTCGACAGGCGAGCCAGTGGAGATCGTCGGTTATTGGACAGACATCACCGAGCGGAAACAGGCGGAAGAGGCGGTGCAAAGGAGTGAGGAGCAGCTCCGCGTTACATTGGCCAGCATTGGCGACGGGGTGATCGCGACGGACACGGACCGGCGCGTGATACGCCTGAACAAAAGAGCTGAAGAACTGACAGGCTGGAGCATTACGGAGGCGAAAAGCAGACATCTGGGGGAAGTGTTCAATATCATCAATGAGGAAACGCGCGCGCCAGCCGAAGACCCCATCGCCAAGGTGCTCGCCACCGGACGAATCGAGGGCTTGGCCAATCACACCGTCCTCATCGCTCGCGACGGCGTCGAGCGGGCCATCGCCGACAGCGCTGCGCCGATCCGCGACGACTCCGGCGCGGTCATCGGCGTCGTGCTTGTCTTCCGCGACGTTACCGAGGAAAGACGGCACCAGGAGGAAAAGGACAAGCTGCTGCACGAGTTGGGCGAACGAGTCAAGGAACTCGACTGCCTCTACGGATTGAGCCAGGTCAACCAGAAACCGGACATTTCCCAGAGCGAAATCTTTCAGGAGACGGCTCGCTTGCTTCGGTCGGCCTTCCAGTACCCGGACATTGCTTCTGCGCGGGTTTCCTGTGAGGGGCGCGTGTTTGAT
>JABMSA010000437.1 GCA_013202185.1 Planctomycetota bacterium | reverse complement strand
CGGTCAACCTCGAGATCGCCGTGCGCAACGACAAGAGGCCCAGGATCAAGCTCTATGGCAAGATGGACGAAACCATGCACTACGGCTCCGCAGGTGGGCTGAGGGTGCCTTATCTGGCGAAGGACGATTTCGGCGTGACGGAGGTCTCCGCAGAGGTGAACGTGAGCACCAAGTTCGAGATCCTCGATCGAGGCAAGCGCGAAAAGAAGATCACGAAGATCCTCGATCCGCCCCGCACGCGCGTCAAGGATAAATTCAGCGGCCTCTTCGAGGGAATGGAGCCGCGCCCGCAATCGGGCGATGAGATCAAGATCAGGCTCAGGGCGGTTGACAACAACATCGACGCGCCCAAGGGCCCCGGGATCGGCTGGTCCGAGGAGATCACAATCCTGCTCGTCAGCAAGATCGACATCACTGTGTTCGGCAAGGATATCATTGGAGATTTTAGCCCCGATGAACTCGCGAGTCGCATCAGGGAGTTGGGCAGAATGAAGCAGTTGGACCGAGAGACGGGCTTGGGTGCGCGTGCAATCAAGAAAGTCACCTGGCAGCCGGTCCTTCCCGTTGAAAAGAAACCCGTCAATGCGAACCCGGGCGTGAACACAATGCTCGATCTCGACGAAGACCCCGTGAGTAAATACTTCGACCTTCTGACACAGTCAGACGATTTCTCCGGCCCCCAAGCCGACGCCGGCAAGAAGAAACCTGATGACAGGGAAATGAACTGACAAGAACGGGCCGGCAGCCCGGAAAGGCAGAGCAGACAATGCGATGCATTAGATGGACAAACTGGTGCGTGTGTGCGGCGCTACTGTGCGCGGCTGCCGCTCGCGGCGCGGCGGGCGGATGGGTGGAACAAGGCCGAAAGGCTGTGCCCGGCAGCAAGGGCCTAAGCAGCGCCGAAATCAAGAGGATGACCAAAAAGGAAGAGCGCGACATGCGCAACAAGCTGAGCATACGCCGAATCAAGCCGGCCTCCGGTGTGGGCGACTGGATGACCGACCCCACGGCCCTGCCTTTCATGCTCTACCAGGTCGAAAAGCGCACCGACCTGCCCGTGTACGTCGACAACGAAGGGCTCGACGTCGGCAGCGACGAACTCTTCGAATACCTGGTGGTTTACCTCACCTCACACAACTCCTGGGCCTTCAACCAGAAGGAGACGGATAACCTCTCGACGTGGCTGAAGCGAGGCGGAACGCTCTACCTCGACGACTGCTACAACAGGGGAAGCCCGTTCGCCGACTCGGTAGGCCCCGAAGTCGGAAAGATGATCCCCGGAGCACTGCCCAAGATGATGCTGAAGACAGACCACCGCGTCAGGGACGTATTCAGCATGGTCTACAACGTATTGTACCCCGGCGAGAACATCAAAGCCGGCCGCCCGTGGCAGTACTACATGCTCGACAAGCGCCCGGCCGTGTTCTTCACGCCCAACGACGACGGCTGCGGCTGGGAGATCTCAACACCGCCGAGCGCATCCAACCCCATCGGGGAGGGCATCGGGCACGGCGGCGACAACACGCAGCGCGAGCTGTTTTACAAGTGGATTACGAACTGGATGATGTACGTGTATTCGCACTAGCATACGGCGCGCCGCAACAGCATTGCAACATCGGCGCACCGCAAGCAGTGACGTACAAAAGAAGAGGAATAGCAACATGATGCGAAGAAGCATGGCCGGGTCGCCCGGGCCCTTACCTGCGACCGGATTTATGCGGGTTTCAATGGTTCTCGTGCTGGTGGGCATCGCGTGGGCGGCTGCCGCTGCGGCTGCGGACTACGAGCTGCGCCTCGTTCCATACGACGCCCCCAACACTTTCGTCTCCGACCGCGCGCAAAAGGATCAGGACTATTCGTGGGGTGTCATATTCCACTCGCTGTCCAAAGGCGAGCGACCGCGATTCCCAATACCGTATCTCTGCTGGGCGCTCAATGTCAAGCTCGACGACCAGCCGGTCTTCGAGCTCTATGAGAAGGACCATTTTATCGCGAGGCTCCCGAAGGCACGCCCCGAGCTCAAACCGGGAAAACACACGATCTGGCCGGGCGACCACGTTTTTACCGTCGAGAAAGACGGCAGCCTGTCGACCGATGATCCCGAGCTTGTCATCAGCCAGGAAGAAATCGACGGCCGCCCGTTTCATGTGCTTCGGATCAAGTGCTATCCTCTTTCCGTCAAGGCCACGAACGTCGATCCCCGCGCGACCAAGCCAAAGAGCATGCGCTACGAGCTTCCCTTGCCCAAGCTCACCGTTCGCGACGCGAAAGACAGCACAGCAGCAGAAGCACGCAAGGCGGCCGAAGCACAAAGGCAAGCCGCCGACCCCGACTCCCCCCCTGCCAAAGTAAAGGGAGCCATCGAGCTGATACCCGGCATCAACCGCCGGTTCCTCAGGCTCACCGCGTGGTTGCCGGCACATACCTCTGGCGATGGGTATGTGCTGTTTCCGCTGAAGCAGAGGTTTTACCTGGGCGCCAAGGGCGTTACCCTCCTCGGAGGCGACAACGAACGCATGCCCGGCTGGACAGTCAACGGCTACGAGGTAGTCATTCCCGCCGTGCCGATACCCGTATCGGGCGAGATTGACACCGAGATAGTCATACCCGGCGTTCAGAAACTGGCATTCAGGAAGGGCGCCCTGTCCGATTCCGCGATGCTCTACGCGCGCCGATCACCCTACGAGTTTCGTGTTTCGCGCGGCGGGGCGTCGCTGATGATCGATCCCGACCTCTCCAAGCTTCCCAACAAGGTACTGCGCGTGGAGATAGATCCTTCCTACGTACCTTACCAGCGCGGCCTTGTCGTCGAAACAGATACGCGCCACCTCAACATCGGCCAGAAGGTCCGAGCACGCATACGCGCGGTGGCACCGGCGGTTGGTGATAGAAGTGCTGGCGACTACGAAATAGCCACCAGCGCCGCCCGGGCAGCAGCCAAAGAAGTAGAACAATACCAAAAGACGCTGGAAACCAGGACAACCGACCTCGAGAAGCTTCTCAAAACACAAGTGGATGCAAAGGCCCAAAAGGATGCTGCAAAAGACGAGAAGGCACAAAAAGATGCGGAGGCTGCGTTCACCAAGGCCAACCAGGGCGTTGAAGGGGGCAAGAACGCACTGAAAACCACGCGGGATGCACTTGTCAAGGCCCTGGCACGGAAGAAGGAGGCCGACGAGCAAGTCGTAGCCGCCAAGGCACGGGCCGACGCGACCGTCAGCAGCAACGCTCTCGCCGACGCAACGCCTTTCGTCAGGCTCCGGGCGGCAAGCACTAAGGAGTGGATCGACATCACCACCACCAACGGCCCCGACGCCACGATCGAGTTCACCGTGCCCGAGCTGGTCGACGGTGTGTATGAGATACGCCTCGGAGTGACGCCCGCCCAGCAGGGCCACAGGAATTTCTACATCGATCAATGGACCACCATCGCCGCCGGCGCCTCAAACGGCATCGGAGTATTCACCCAGCGCGGCCGAACGGTATTCTTCCGCGGCGAGGATTTCTGGCTGGCAGTAGCACTTACCGCCACCGACAGGCCCATTGCCGTCGGCACACCCGTCACCGTCGAACTCGTCGACTCGGCGGGCGCACGCATTCCTTTCTACCACACCGAGATAAAGGAAGAGATCACCGAGCGCGACACATTGATACTCGACGTATCGGCCGCCACGTCGCAGGGCCTGGCGCCCGGCAAGTATGCCGTCGAGGCAAAACTCGGCGACCGAAAGGGCCCGCCGTTTGATCTCGAAATGGTCGATCCCGCCCCTGAAACGCACTTCACAAAGCTGCTCCTGGGCAAGTATAATGCGTTTGGCTCTCTCTACGGCAGTTGCATCAGTAGCAAGGATGTATCCCCCGATAATATCGCCCGAGCAATCGCAGATACCTACAATGCCTTCAAGGGCATGACCTACTCGATGGACCGCGTAGTGTTTCCGGATCGCGACCTCTCCGACCTCGTGCGCGAGCGCCCCGAGCTTGGGCCGTGGGAAGCCTACGCGCCGCCGAGCGGGCGCGACCAGTTTCTCAACGCCCTCGCGCGCTACAACGTCCGCTTCTATGAGAACCTCTTCACCCAGCACGACTCGATGATGCCGCGCGGCGACATGATAATGAAAGCCTGCGAGCGATACACGGCGCTCGAGACGCAGTCGATGCGCCACAGCCCCGTATTCCGTGGCGTGTGCCTCTACGACGAATTCAGCCAGTCGCTCGATCACGACACCGGTATGGACATGATGGCATACCTTCACCGTGCCGATGAGATGAACTACAGGCGAAAGCATAACGGCCGGACGAGCAGCGAGGCCCTCAAGGCGCGCGATCGTTACTTTTCCCGCCCGCCGGGCCGCCGCGACCTCGAGGACCTCGAAATCTACAAGACGTGGCCCAAGCACCTCGATGACCAGTGGGAGGAGTTCAGCCGGCGCATGAGCGACATGGCCAGGGCCGTGATGCCCGAGGCAGTCAACTTCACGCTCGCGCGCATCCACGCCCTCCCGGGCGGAAACGTCAACAGGCAGTGGGAAGGCATCTTCCGGCCGCTCGACGTGGCGGTCACCGTGGGCTACAAGGACATGGGCGGCTGGGGAGCGTTCCCCTGCGCCGGCCCGATCTGCGCCGACTCCCTGCGCACGCGCGACGGCCTCCAGGTGTGGCCCACCATCTACGGCGCCGGATCCGGGCGGTTCGGCTCGTCGAACGTCCGCCAGGCCTTCTTCACGCTTTCCCAGAAGTGCGAGGGCCTCTCGTTCATGCAATTCTACAGCGCGCCCGATGCCCCGCTCGCAACGAGCTACTGGCGGCACAGCCACTTCGACGCCCTCACCGACATCAGCACGGTCTGCACCCGCTACGGCGACCTCTTCCTCGCGGCCGAGAGGGGATACAAGAAAGTGGCGATCTACTACTCACGCGAGATGAGCTATGTGTTTGGCGGCGTCCTGCCATGCGAGGAGTTGTGGACGGCCTGCATGCGAGCGGGCTACCCGGCGGATTTCATCACCGACGACCAACTGCTCGCCGGCAAAGCGATGGAATACGATGTGACCTTCGCACCCGGCATCGGCCAAATGGACTGCATACCGCCCAAGATACTCAATGCCCTCAGGAACATTGCCGACGCCAAAGACAAAATCCTTGCCGTCGAAATTCAGAGCCAGCTCAAGCTGGACGGCATGGTGCGGATCAACTCGTATCTCAATGAGATCGACGGCGGCGCAACCTTCCCCAAGCACCTCGATCACGACGACGAGCGCTGGTGGGACAAGACCGGCCAAACGACCCAGGCAATCCACGAGCTCATGAAAGAACACAAGATCGCCCCCGCGGCAAAGCA
This sequence comes from Planctomycetota bacterium, assembly GCA_013202185.1. Lineage (GTDB taxonomy): Bacteria > Planctomycetota > PUPC01 > JABMSA01 > JABMSA01 > JABMSA01. Next base: position 18,446 of record JABMSA010000437.1, on the reverse strand, counting down.
CAGCCTCCTCGTAGGGCCCGATTGGCTCAAGTGCCGCGACGGACAGTACATGGTGATGCCGAATCTCGCCCGAACCGACTTCACCGGCGATCACAAGACCACCTACCAGGCGCCGTCGCAGCCGACTCTCGAGATCCCGGCCGAGCGCTTCCCCGCCGGACACCAGCGCGTATGCTACGACATGCTCGAAATGAAGCGGCTCGAGACCACCACGAAAACAGGAGAGGACAACAAGCAGTGGATAACCGTGAGACCGGACATGCGCCATTATCCCGGCAAGATGCTCGCCTTCATGCCGGCAGAGATCGAGTCGGTCGTCATCAGGGCCATGCCGTCCGTGAGGGCCGGGGCCACGCTCAGTTTTGAAATATACGCGGCCGACAAGCAAGGCAAAATGATAGATGCCGGCATTCCGCTGGAGATCACCATAGCCGCGCCGGCAGCGCCTGAAAAAGAACTTCAGAAAACCTACCGCGCGGCCACGCCAACCTATCGCGGCGCCTATGGCGTGCCCGTCAACATCCCAGCCAACTCGCTGACGATGCACGTGCGCGAGCTGATCAGCGGCCGAGTTGCAGAGGCAACCATCAGCGTCGAGGCCGGCGAATTGGTACCGGTGACACTCGATACCACCCCCGCACGCATGCCCGAGCCCAGAAGGGTCCCGGAGTTCATGCAGAAGGCCGCCGCCGTCGCCAAGCCGCTGTTCACGCCGGATGACCTCCTGCATCCCGGGCGCCTGGCGCTCCGCATCCGCGACGGCGAGGACAAGCTCTCCTGGGACCTCAAGGCCGGCCTGGCGCCCGAAACGCTCAAGCTCTTCGAGGCCCACAAGCCCGACAAGGAGCCGTCGGACGAACTCGTCGAGGCTCTCGTGAAAGAACTCAACAAGGTCGTGGCAACCGGCAGGCTCTACACCGACGCGCGCTTTCCGATCGGCAGCCTCACCGTCGAAACCGGCCGTATCGGGCCGCTGGTTACCCAGAAAGACAAATGGCCCGACCTCAACCGCCAGTTGCTCGAGGAATACGAGTTCTACAAGCAGGATATCATTCAGCGCTATCCCGTTTACATCGGCGTGGAAGAAGAATGGGCGTGCCCGCAGGCCGAGCGAGTGGCCAAAGCGCTGATTGGCAAGGGCCTCCGTGTCCGCGTGACACACATGGAACCGTGGCAGCGTCCGGCCGGGGCCATCAAAGCCACCGGCGAATCGGCCGGCGACCTGATCCTCGACGGAACAAGACTGTGGCGAGGAGAAGTAGTGATACCGGGCCTGTTCGTAGACGGCCCCCTGATCCTCCTCGGCAGCCGCAAGGGCATGGTGACGGCGCTCCTAGGCCGCGACCTGCTCCCGGAGCCGCTGTCAGAGAACTTTCCCGGGCCCGGGAAGGCGGTCGTCGCCTGGATCCATCAGGCCTTCTCGAACGACAACGACACCCTGGCCGTGCTGGCCAACGATCCCGCCGGCCTCGAGCGAGCAGTCGACGCGCTTCTGGGAGTCACCCAGCAGCCGACACCGACGCGCTCCATGCATCCGGTCGTCGAGCAGCCCCGCTTCGACGACAAGGCCGTGCTCGTCGAAGCGTCCGGCAACAAGCCCGAGCCGCTGAGCTATCAGGACTCCTACAGAGACGAAGACCGCGTGGTAACGATGGACGTAGACCCCGCCACCGGCCGAACACTCGTCGGCACCTTCGGCTACGGCCACAATCTCTTCTGCTTCTCGCACGAAGGCAAGCTCCTCTGGAAAAACTTTCTGCCCGAGCACGACGTTTACCTGCTGAAATGGTACGACGGCGGCAAGAAAGTGCTGGCCTCGACGGCGCATGGCTTCTACATCTTCGTCATCAACGGGCAAGACGGCAAGGTCGTCAAGAAGTTCGCGTCTACCGAATGGCCCGACTTCCACAGCGACCGCGAGTTCAACACTCAGGTTCACATCGTCTTGAATCCGCCGATCCGGCAGTTGCTCATAACCGGTCGTACCGGCCTGCTCGCCGTGACCTACGAAGGCAAGAAGATGTGGTTTCACGACCGCGCACGCCGAATCGTGGATTACCCGCCGGAGGCGGTGCAGACGTCTTGGGCCAGCTTCGGAAACTACCTCCAATTGGCTGCGGGAGTGCCCAGCCCCGACGGCACCAGGGTGGGCTACAACGAATACCGTTTGTTCGGGAGTTACATGGGAATCGCAGGCCCGGCGGCCCTCTGGAAAAACGAGCCCGAGATACTCGACGCCAAGACCGGCAAGGTGCTGCTGAAGAACTTCCGCGATGAAGGCTCGAACGATCTCTGGAGAATCACCTGGCCCAGTGGAGGCGACGACAGAGACAACGACGGCCTGCCCGACCCCTGGATACACGCCCGCAACCTCCGGGCACCTCTGCTCTTCGACGCAACCCACAAGCCAAATGGCGACCAGCCCAACCGAGGCAAGCTTGGCAAGTTTGACCCGCCTCTCAACCCGGTGCTGAAAATCGGCGGCAGGGTACAGGCGGAAGTCCACTACGCCGAAGGCTTCGACATCAAGGGACGCAGCACTTGGGTCGTGGCCGACAAGAACTTCTGGGTGAAGTCGCTCGACGTGCGAAGCGCCGACGATACCCGCCTCTACCGCTGCTCGCGCGACGGACTGGTGCGCTGCATAGACCTGCGAAGCGGCAAGGTGCTCTGGGATCACAAGCTCAAGTGCGCGGCGCGGATGCGAAACGCCGCCGACAACAACATCATAGCCGGTGCACGAGACGGCACCATCGCCAGATTCGACGCCGACGGGAAGATCGTCTGGAAAACGCGCCTGAGGGAACATCACGAGATGCCGTCCGACAACTACGGCGCTTACCTCACCGCCGCGAAACGGCGCGACATCGATTCCACCAGAGACGTCTATCCGGTTTACAACGACACCCCCAACGATTACAACAACGGCACCCCCAACGACCTGAAAGACGACATCCTCCGCATGGGGATTCAGCAACTCGACAACGGCGGATTCGAAACGCCCAACGAAAGGCTTGACGAGGACGAACGCTGGCGGACCAACACAGGCCAGGTACAGTTCGACACACTGGCCCACGACGGCAAGAAATCGCTGCGGCTCGCACCCGGGCAACTTGTAACCTGCACCGTTCAGCGCAAGGTGATTCCTTCGGCCACTTATCTCTTCGAGTTTTTCTATCGCACCGACAGCTTCGACACCCAACTTGCGGTTGGTGCGGTTCTAAGCGGCCCGCCCAGCGGCGCCAATGGGCCGGCCAACGCGCCGCTCACCGTATCCAACTTCAGTGCCAGGCCCGGAGAATGGACCTTCGGACGCGTGGCGCTCAAATCCTGGGCCAACACCGGGAGCATCGTCATCGGCTTCGAAGCCGGCGGCGGGCAGGTGCACGTCGACTCCGTGAGCCTCCGCCCGGTGCGCTTCCCCTCGGCCAACCTCCTGGCCAACGCAGAGCTGCACAAGGTAGAGGTAACGCACCCGAAGGACTACCGCGATCAATACCCTCGGATTCCTCCGCCGCTCAAGCAAAAGCTGCTAACTGCCAACAACGTAACCAGCTTCCTTCAGGCAACCCCGCTGGGCGCGCTGATATTCACACAAGAACAAGCCTTCCTCTATAACGGCAAGATCGACGACGTCGGCCGCATGTGGTGCTACCGCCCCGAAAGAATGGGCTTTAGCGTGGGCCTCACACAGCCCGCCTGGGTCTCGCACCTCGTGCTCTACATGAACAACGGCACGCCCGATAGCGTCTACCGGAATATCACGATCCTTGCCAACAACTTGGATGTGAACCCGCCCCTGCCATTCACTGCCGCATTGGTCCGTGGCAACGAGCGGCGATTCGTCGTGGTCAGCCTCGATCCGCCCATTTACACCGACAACCTGAAGGTGCTGCCGGGCAAGTACCGCGCCCAGCGCGACAGCATCACCGAGGTCGAAGTATATGGCCCCGTTGGCGGGCCGGAAATGATGAAAGAGAAAAAGCCATATTCCGACAAGCTCGCGACATCGATGTTCATGGGCTCAAAATCTCACGTGCCGCCGTCGCTGCACGACGACCTCGTGGGCGCCTACAAGGCCAGGGGGCTGCCCGGCGGCTCGGGCGAGGTATCCGCAGCCTTTCATGCTGAAGCCACGGCCGTCAACGGCAGTATCACTTACGCCGATTCATCGGGATGGATTCCCGACGTGCCCCTCACGAAAGAACGCGTCGCTGCCCACAGCCCCGGCTGGAAAATCGGCACCGCGTGCCCGCTTACCACGCCGGCCCGTTATGCCGGGCGCCTCATCGTCGGATCGGCCGATTACAAGATGCACGCCGTCGCCGACAATGGCGTGCACATCTGGGCATTCGGCACCGGCGGGCGCACATATTCATCTCCCATACCCGACAGAGACGAGGTATACTTCGGCTCGGACGACGGGCAGCTTTACAAAATCGACATCGACTCGGGCATCCTGATATGGGAGTTCAAAACCGGCGACCGTATCCGAAGCTCGCCCGCACTCGACGACCAGAAGGTATATGTTGCCTCGTGGGACGGCTTCGTCTATGCCGTGGACATAGTCAGGGGCGTCCAGACATGGAAGGCGCCGATCGCCCGCTGCTCATCGTCCTCGCCGGCGGTGCATGGCGGGTGCGTTTACATCGGCGACGAAGAAGGCAATCTCCACTGCCTCAACGCCGGCAACGGCGCCTCGATATGGAAAACCTCGATCGGCGACATGATATCGATGTGCCCGATCGTTACGCCCGAGGGCCTTTTTGTTACCGCCAATGACGGCACCGCGGCACTCGTGGCAATGAACGGAGCAGTAACCTGGAAAGGCGACGTCCTGAAGCCCATGCGCAAGCCGGGCGAGGTGCCGCCGCGCTTCACAGGCCAGCCCTTCGCCACAAAAACACAGGTAGTGGTGCCGAGCACGAAGGGTTTACTAGTGCTCAAGCGGGCCGACGGAACGCCCGACACGCGCTTTACACCGCCGGTTACAGGTCGAAATTACGTTTCTGCGGTACGCTACGGCTCGGCCCTCTGCCTCATAGAAAACAGGAACCAGTGGCAGCCGCGTGGGCCGGGGCGTTACATCGTTTCTCATAGCGGCGGAGCGGAAGTGTGGGAACCAAAGTAGTGATCGAACAACCTGTCGCCGAAATCGAACGGCCAGTTATGAAGGAAATTGAGATGATCCGACGAGCTGTTGCGTTGGCTGTTTTGATCCTCTTGGCGCTCGGAAGCGCCCAGGCTGGAGAAAAGCCACAGCCCTTCTGCCTCATCGACGGTTTCACGCTGAAACTGCCCTCGAGCAATTCAATCACCTGCACGATCGAAGAAGCACGGGCGCGCCCCGGCATGGCCGCGCGACTTCGTTACAAGATTCCCAATGAGATGGGAACCGCGCAAGTGAAGCTGCCCGACCTCGCAAGGCCGATCGAGGAGAGGGGCTCATTCAAGATCAAAGCATGGGTGAGGGGCGACAACTCGGACAACGAAATCAGCATCAGCATCACCCACGCGCAAACAGGGCGCGACCAGCGCGGGGGGTATGGCATCTCCGGTCACAGAGAAATCAATCTCGGCTGGCGAAAACTCAACTTCGACGGCTGGAAAGAATTCGAGTTTGCTATCGACAAGAGTCAGATTGGCGCCAACCGCGCCGTGTGGCTTTCCCACGTCAGCGTCCGCAGGGCAAAGGGCAGCACCAAGGCCGAAGGCGAGATAATGCTCGACGACCTCCGCCTGTACCCCGCAGACACCCGCAAGCTGCGCTTTGTCACGCTGCGGCTGCTGGGGCCGACCGACCGGCCATACAGCACAGACCTGAGGTTCCTGCTTCAAATGTCGCACTTCGGGCCCGATGCCATTTCGGTTGAAGTCAGCCTCACAATGACCGACGCTAACGACAACACCGTGGCCAGACGCGACTTCGACGAGATTCCCCTGGGCGTTGGCGACGCGCGCGAGGTCATGCTCTATCTTGCCCCCGACAACCTCAAACTGTTCCTTCCGCCCTTCAAGATACAGGGCGAAATCTTCTCACGCGAAGACCCCAGCTTCAGGGGCGACATGAAAACAACCCTCGTCATGAGCAACAGCAAGCTGCTCTTCGACGATTTCAGCAACGTATTCGGCCGATGGTTTACCTCGGGCCTGCCGGCGCACCCGGGCGGGAGCAACGCCCTATACGGACAGCAGCAGCGCGCCACTGCCGCCACCCAAACGAACACCCGAATCTCGCGCGTGGCGATCGACCCCGCCGGCGTCCCAAAGAACAGCACGCCCCCCGGCCGATTCGCAATGAAAATAGACTTCTCAGGGCCGTCCGCAGTTTACAACGGCATACGCCGCTATCTCCCCGGCGATGCCTACCGGATGGGCGTGTGGGTCAACGGCGACGGCAGCGGCGCGGCACTACACGCAATCATCATGGATTTTGCCGGGGCCGGCTCCACTTCCTACACCTGGCATTACACCTGCAATGCACCCAGGATATGCAACCTCGACTTCCAGGGATGGCGATACCTCGAGATACCTCTGCTGGGTGACGGTGTCGGGCCACGCTCGATGCGAGGCGGAACGCCGGGAGTCGTCGACTTCCCGCTCAGCATCTCTGCTCTTGTCATCGTGCCCGCGACGGGAAAGGACAAGCCCACCTCCGGATCGGTACAGATAGGAGCGATCTACCTCGAGACCCAGCAATCGCGGGCCGACGCCCTCTCGGTGCACGTGGGCTATGACGACCCCAACCACGATTACGCACCCAAGCATAAAGCCTGGGCCACTGTTCAAAACGGATGGCGCCCCGGCGACCGAAGCGTAAACGCGCGGTGGGTACTGCTCGACCGTGACAACAGCGTGATCGCCAAGGGGCAGCGGGCGTTCGACCTCAAGCCAACTGGGCTATTTGTCTTTCCTATCCCTCTCGACGACCCCGCCAACGCCGACAAGATAGCCAAGGCTTCCGGCCCCCTGCGCCTCGAGGTCACAGCCGACGACAGGCAAGAAGCCGCCTCAGCGCGGGCCACGATCGTCCTCGGCAAACCCGAGAGCGACGCGCTCATCACCGACTTTGAAGCGGATCGCGGATACGTGGGCCTGCCTGCCAACGGCGTTCACCCCGCACCGCCACATGGGCAGCCCATCGCCCGCACCACCACCGACCGGAAAACTTCGGGCGAGCGATCACTCGCAGTGCCCTGGCAAAAAGGGCAGTTGCGCCCGATCGCCGTCGATCCGCCGATGCCGGGTGTGCCAACCGAAATCTCAATGCAGGTCTTCGGCGACAAGTCGAACGTACTCTTCTATCCTATCATCGGCGACAGGTTCGGCGTCATCAGCGGCGTCGATTCCAACTGTTGGGATCTCTTTCTGCCCCGTACCATGACCGGCCCCCTGCAAAACGCCATCAGGGTCGACTGGGAAGGCTGGAAAGAACTCACTTTCCGGCTTCCCCCGATCCCGGAGACTTGGGACGACGACAACAGGGTGCGGCCCTTCGTGCCGAGCTACCCTTACGGTGTGCACCTGGCCGTGGCGGCCGGCGGCGATGCGGCTGCGGCCTCCGGCACTTTGTACGTGGACGACATCAGAGCCAAAACACACATCGAGCCCAAGGCCCGCCTTGCAATGCGCCTCGAACGCCTGGGCGAAACCAACATCGTGCCACCCGGCTCCGCCGCGAAGGTCCTCGTCTTCAACTGGGCAGCCTCGGGGCAGCCGCGAGAGGCAATGGTCTCGGGCGGCCTCTACGACTGGCACGGCCGCCGAACAGCCGGCATAGACAAGCCGGTAAAGCTCGGGCCGGGCAAGTCTGAGACTATCATCATCGCCGAGAAAATGACCACCGGGGCCTATCAACTCAAGATCGAACTCAAAGAAGGAAAAGGCGACAATGAAAAAACGCTCGCCTTGATCAGCGAGGACCTGCTCGTGTTGGATGCGCAGTCCATTCTTGGCGACCAGTGGCAAAGCGCGCTGACCGATCCGACGAAACTCCGCATCCCCTTGAAGGATCGCTACAAGTTCGTCAACTTCGATTGGGATTGGTCGGAGTTTCTGCCCGGGAACCTCGAAACCGGAACGCTCCTTGCTTCCGCATACAATGTGAAAAACGCACATCGCGATCCATATGTGCTACTTGGCTACTCCACCTATTGGGCATGCGGCGAAGGCATGGAAGACCTCCTCAACAACCGCCTCTCCGCACGCACAGGCTATGCACCGGGCGGCCGCAACTGGGGGCACTCAGTCGATATCTTTCACACGCCCGAGCGGATGGACGACTGGGAGAACTACGTCCGCGAAATGATGCGTTCCGTAGGCAAGGAAGTGAAGGGGTTCATTCTCTGGGACATGCCCGACAGCAAGAACTACCGGTTCCTCGGCGTTCGCCCGGCGAAATTTGCCGAGATGATCACCCTGGCCGACAAATGGCGCACGCGTTACTGCCCCGACACCCCCATCATCCTCGGCGGCCTCAGCCGAAGCACCGCCATCGACTACCTCCGGGTTCTCAAGAAAGAACTGTGGGAGGTCACCAAGGAAGAAGTATGGCAGCAGAAGCTCAGCACCCTCGGCAAGACCGAAAAGGAATTGACCAAATTGACGCCCGAGGAGAACGCGCGGATAGAAGCCGAACTCCGGAAAGAGCAAGAAAAGACGACGGACAAACCGGCTGAGGAAACCAAGGAAGAACCCCCCGAAAAGCCCGGGAGCAAGCTGAGCGATGAAGAACTCGAAGCCCTGCGCAAAGAGAAGCAGGACGATCTGAAAAAAGAAAAGCTTGCCAGGCTCAAGAGGGCCGCACTCGACGAACTCAAGCCCGAGAAAATCGCCGAATTGAAAAAGAAAGCCGCCGACAGGTTCGACGGCGCAAATATCCGCATCGATGGCGGCCGCATTTCGCCTGAAGACGGCCAGATAGTCGAATACGTCGCCGACCTCCAAAGCATACTGCAAGCCGGCACCGACAAGAAAAAGACCGTCGTCCTTACCGACCTCGACTGGGTCGTCGAAAGGGCGGCACATGGCCTGAATGCTTTCGACCAGGCGGCCTACCTCGCACGGGCCACCCTCCTCCTCGACCGCATCGGCGTGCATCCTACCCTGTTCCTGCACAACGTGGACATGGTCCGAGAGGATTTCGGATTGACATACAAGAAGGTACTCACCGTTCCGCCCATCATTCAGAAGCTGCCCGCATTTCAGTTCAAGCCCGCCTGGTGGGGAATGGTGCGTATCAAGGACTTCCTCAGCAAGATGGACCCCGTGGTCGAGGTGACCGTACAGGATGTAGTTCCCGGTCGCACGCGCTGTCTTATGTATCAAAACAAGAAGGATCAAAAGCACGTTGCCGTCGTGTGGCGAAATACCAGCGACGGTGAGATCAGCTTTTCCGCGACGGGCATGACCGTTGAATCCGCCGAAGACATACTCGGCGCACAAATCGCCCCGAAAGACGGCTGGTACGAGATCGGCAAGATGCCGGCCGTATTCACACTTGCACCGGCCGCGCAACCCGTCGCCGACGCACTGGCTTGTTTGCGGGTAAAAGAGGCCGGCCGCGATATATTCTGGCCGCAAGACGTGCTCGCCGCATTCACACATACCTCAGGCAAGAATGGCTACAAACAGAGCGGCGGCAAAGAGACCGTTTTTGTCGGGCGGACCACCGAGGGCAGGCACGAGTCGTGGCCGGGCCTCGTATTCCTCAAGAGCGGCAGCGAGAGCTTCACCGTCGACGTCTCCTCCCCGGCCGGATTGATACTGAAAAAGCGCTATTTCCTCGGTGAGTTCCTCGAAATAGACAACGAAGGAAAAGTGAAGGAAACAGACGACGAGCACCGAAAGGGCCACAAGGCCGAGGTGGTCGTCAATGGCAAGCCAGCCGGCACATGGGACTTGACCCGGGACTTGACCGGCATCTCGAGAGGCCTGTCAGGCGGGCTGCGGGAAGCCGCCTACATAATCGACAAGACCGCCCTCAACGGCAAGAAGCGCGCCACCGTCGAACTGCGTTACACCGGCGTGGCCAACACCGCCGGGTGGACAATCTGTGCCTACGCAGGCGGGGAGTTTCCGCTAAGCGCCTTGAAGCCAATCCACACACGCTCGAGCGTAGCAAGCCCCCGCATCGCGCGAAACGTGGTAGGGCTGAAAATAAAAATCGACAAGACCACCTACGACAACGGCATCGGCGTCTTTGCCCCGTGCATAATGGAATACCCGCTCAACGGCCAGTTCCAGAGGTTCACGGCGCAAGTAGGCGTTGATGCTGCCACCGACGGCCGAGGAACAGTCGTCTTCGAACTCAAGGGCGACGGACGCCTCCTGTGGTCGTCCGGCACAATGTCCGGGCTCGACAAGCCGAAGTCCATCGATCAGGACGTGAAGGGAATCAACAAGCTGCGGCTTAGCGTCACCGACGCAGGCGACGGCAACAAGCTCGACGCCGCAGACTGGGGAAATGCTGCCCTGCATCGCTGACGCCCGCTAAAGAAAAGGAATAAACCACGGCGAAGAAAACAGAGAGAACTGGCTTTCTGTGACCTTTCCGTGTCCTCCGTGGGTGTTTTTTTCTCCGCTTTCTCCGCCTTCTCACCTTTCCAGCAGATGAGTCTCCTTATCACCCTTCCGTTGAATCGTTCGGTGTGAGCGGGCACGCCGCTATGCACGTTACGCAGCCGTAGCCGGTTGAGCTCCAGAACGAGCGGCATTTGTCGTTGTCGACCAACCAGCGGGACGTCTCCGATGGATGAGTTCCCGTGTCGATTGCGTTTCCCGGGCAGGCCTGAGCACATAGGTCGCACTCGTTGCAGAAAACCTTCGGGCCCTCGCCGAGCGGCTTATCCGGTGCGAGAGGCAGATCGGTGAAAACCTTGCACAGTCTGACGCACGATCCGTACTCAGGCGTGATCAGCATGCCATGTCGGCCATGCTCGCCCAGGCCCGCGTCGCAGGTCAGGGGCACGCTCAGAGCCACGCCGTTGCCGAGCGCCACGCCCCTGAAGCCCAGGTTCCGGATGAACTCCGCCACCGGCGCCGCGAGAGCCGCCATTCGCATGTAACCGATCCTCGTAGCCGCGCGGGCAGCCGCAGGTGACTTCCTGATGCGCCCGGCATCCATCGCAACCGCCATGACCACCGCCCATGTGTGGCCTTCTCGAAAGCCGAGATCCTCAATCGTATTCGGCTCGATCAGCCAGTCAGCATTCAGCCTGCAGACGCCCGCGAGATCCGCCCCGAACCGCATCGCAACGTTCTTCACCACGGCGGAATTCCTTTCCGGATCGTTTTCAAGCGCGCAATGGTTGCACGGCTCTTGCGGCGAAGCGTCGTCGGCTGCGGCGGCGCCATAGAATGCATCGCCAACGTGCTGCGTAAGCTTCTGCGCCGCCTGGGCTACGAATCTTTCGACAGAATCATCACACATCGGCTTTTGATTCCTGCTCATAGTCGTTCTCCTTCGTGCCACATTCGAATGCCTACATTATATATACTGTCGCACGTTCCCCAAGGGAAAACACGCGCGAAGAATGCGGGGGAGGGGACTAACCGGAAAAGTTTTTTCTTGCGCTTTCGCCGCCGATAGACTAACATACCGGGCAAAGGTGATGCAACGTTGTCACATAAAGGAGTTTACGCATGGGTGAATTTGACAAGGCACGCGCGCTGCTGCGCGAATTCAAGGGCGATGCGTATTTGTTCGGCGCCGGCGTGCTGGCCGATGTCGGAAAAGTGGTGGCCGGCGAAGGCAGGCGGGCCGCCCTCGTGCGAGACACGTTTGCAGGCAGCGACGATTACGTCGAGGTCATCCGCGAGTCCCTGTCGAAGAGCGGCGTCGATCTTGCGGCGGTGATCAAAGGCGCCCGCCCGAATTGCCCGCGTGAGGATCTGCTGCGCATCACCGACGCACTCAAGGCCGCCGATCCTGATGTGATCGTCAGCTTCGGCGGAGGCAGCACTGTCGATGCCACGAAGGCCGCCGAGGTGGTGAGAACGCTCGGCGGCGACATCGACGCGTATTTCGGCAGTGGGCTGGTCACGGCGGCATCGGAAAAAGCCGGCCGGCCGCTCACGCCGCACGTGGCAATCCAAACCGTCTCCAGCTCGGCCGCCCATCTTACCAAGTACTCCAACATCACGGATCTTTCCACCGGACAAAAAAAGCTGATCGTCGACGACGCAATCGTTCCGGCTCGGCCGGTTTTCGATTTTGAAGTGACGCACGGTATGCCTCGCGACCTGACTGCAGACGGTGCGATGGACGGCATCGCACACTCGCTCGAGGTCTTGTACGGTGCCGCGGGCAAGCCGCATTACGACAAGGCCGCCGAGATCGCGGCCGTTTCCATCGGCCTGGTTGTCAACTACCTGCCGCGCATCATCGACGACCCGCACGACGGCGAGGCCCGCGAAGCTCTCTGCCTGGCGACCGACCTGGGCGGATACTCGATCATGGTCGGCGGAACAAACGGCGGGCATCTCACCAGCTTCTCGCTTGTCGACGTGCTCAGCCACGGCCGCGCCTGCGCGATCATGAACCCCTACTACACGGTCTTCTTCGCGCCGGCTATCGAAGAGCCCCTCAGGCTCGTCGGCGGGATATATCGAGAAGCAGGCATGACGAAGGCCGATGTCGATCACCTGTCGGGCCGCGAACTCGGCGTTGCCGTGGCTGAGGCGATGTTCCAACTGGCGCGAGTTGCAGGCTTCCCCACGACGCTCGGCGAAGTCGAAGGCTTCAGCCAGGAGCACATCGACCGCGCACTGACGGCCGCCAGGAACCCTCAATTGAAGATGAAGCTCCAGAACATGCCCGTGCCACTCACCGCCGAGATGGTGGACGACTACATGGGGCCGGTTCTGGAAGCCGCGCGCAAGGGCGACCTCTCGCTCATCAAGAACGTCTAGCACCGCCGCCTATCTCTGCACGTCCACTACCACGTAGGGTGTTTCCGTTTCGAGGTCAGGGTGGATTGCGCCGTTTCCGTCAACGTCCATCACCTCGATGAAATACATCATGTCCCACTCGGGCCTGATGTGGCTTGCGGGGATTTCGGCCCGATACACGTTTCCTTTACCGGTCGGCAGCATGCTCAGCGTTCGGAAATCCTGGTGCTGGCTCAGGCCGCGGTATCGCAGCCGCACCCACTTCACGCCCGAGTCATCGGCGACCTGCGCGTCGATGACCAGCGGCTTGCCGGCGTGGCAGCTCGTGACCGGAGTGTGCGAAACGGTCGGCGGCTGATTGTCTTCCGCAACCGTAACGCGTAGAGGCTGCAGGCCTCCGTCCGGCGGATATGACGCCGAGCCGCCGTCCTCATCATTTGCCTCGATGAAATACGCCAATCCATCAACCACTGCTTCTGCGGGAATCGCGGCGCGGTAGGTGTGTTTTCCGTTCTTCTCCATCGTCGCGCAGGCCCAGCCGCGCTCTTCGGAGCCGTACACCAGGCGCACGGCCTCGATGGCGGCCGGCCCGCTCACGGTGGCGCAGACCGGCAGCTCGCCGCGCGGCGCGGCCTTGCGGATCGGCACGTGCGCAACGACCGCATCGATACGCCTCACGATCATGCTGTTGACGATCCACTGCCCGCTCGACGCGGCGTTGAGGACGACGTTGAGGCGGCCGTCGGTGACCGTTGTGCGTAGCGTTGTGGTCACGCGCTCGCCGGCCGGCAGAACAAAGCGCTCCGTGAAGTCCATCCCGTTGCCGACGATCCATATTGGCCCGTAATCCTGCGGTTGCTCGGAGGAGTCGAGCATCGAGAACTCCAATTCGTAGCGGCCGTTAGGCATGTCGGCCGTGAAAGAGCTGTCCGTGTATGCCATCGGCTTCGGCCCACAGAGGAAGTCGCGGTCGGTTTCGTTGTCAACCGGGCCGGTCTTTGCGGGCGGGCTGGGCGAGGGGTGGACGTGCCACCATCCGCAGCCGCCCTTTGTGCGGTCATAGCGGGTGTCGGCGGCAACGCGTACGTAGCCGTCGGCCGGCGGGCCCTCGCCGAAATCAAACTTCGCCACGATCTCGGGCTGTTGCGGCTGGAAGTTCTTTTCCATCTCCTCGAGCTGTTCGAGGCCCTTCTTCAACTCGACGAGTTCGGTTTTCCAGCTTCCCGTCAGCCGTGGCGCGCCGCCCATGACTATGTCGTCGTGATACACGCCGTCGGTCAGCTTCACGATTTCCTCCCAGGTGGCGATGGCATCGCGCTCGTGGCGGATGGCCTCTCGCAGGGCGTTGAGATCGTGCGCGCAGTCGAAGAATGCATATTGGAGCCCGGCGTGAATGCGCTGCGAGTGGTAGCGCGAAATGTTGGCCAACACTTTCAGGTCGATGATCGTGGAAGCGAATTCCTTGTTTGCGTTCGAGCCGATATTCTCTTCGGCCTTGGCGACGAGATCGAAGACTTCTTTCGATACCGCCTCGAACCACCGGCTGGTGTGCTGGGGCCATCTCCTTGCCGAGTCTTTTCCCTGGAGGTAATGGCGCGCCGCCTCTTCGATGCACATGAACTGCGCGGTGTCGCTGGGCTCGGACCTCGCGTAAACGGGCAGCTCGTTCCAGCGCTGCTTCTCCGGCCAGGCGCAATCGGCGCTGAGGTCGGTGAGGTTGTACGCAATGATGCGCGGCACAATGCGGCTGGCCGAGTGCAGGGCCTGCTCGATGTAGGGGGCCGCGTCCTTGCCGAAACGCTTCTCGAACTCGACCCGCCAGACCTCGGGCGGAGTGTCTGGATTGTAACCCACGCGGCCAAACACCTGAAAGAAGTGCCAGAAGCGCTCGAACTCCCACCGGTAGTACTGATGCTGGGGCTTGAGCAGATCGTAGGTTTCGTCGCGGCGGTGTGCCATCTTGAATGCCATCATCTCGTGGACCTCGAAGCCATCGCCGTTCGACAGATCCACTGTGCCTGCGAACCGCCTGACGTATTCCGGATCGGCCCATTGCAGGATGCGCGTTGTGCCGTGATTCCACAGCCGGTAGTGCATCTTGTAACTGGGCGGATTGTGCAGGAGGTCGGCGTACGTGTGACGGCGCTTGAACTGGTTGCGGCCAGTGATGTGGGTGGGGTGGTAGGGCAGGCCCATCTGCTCGCCCCAGTACTTCGTCGTGAGGCGCATGTTCAGCCCGTGCTCGAAGGCCGCCTCGATCATGTCGTCGGTGGAACCTTTCACACGCATGTCGGCGCGGATGTTCTGCCCGGATTCCTTGATGACGCCCAGCACCGCATCCCAAAACGGAATCTGCTGCGGCAGTTTGACCGACGACTCGACGTGCAGGCGAAACTGGATGCCGTCGAAGCCGGGCACCAATTGCAGGAACTTCGCGAACGCCGCCTTTGTGTAAGCGACCAGGTTGTCGTCGGTCAGGCCCCAGGCCAGCCCGGGCGTGGGCTCCTTGACGCCGCGATATATATGCGTCCATAGCGCGAGGGTGAAATCCATCCCGCGATCGTGGGTCATCCTCACGATCGTGTTGAACATTTCGACGTTGCGCTGTTGCTGTTCTTTGGTTATTTCCACCACGCGCACGTCGGGGAATTCCTCGATGTCGAAAAGGAACGGATACGGCGGATCGAAATAGCCGGCCGAGCTGTAGCCCAACATCAACACGAACGTGTTGTAGCGGTTAGCGGCCATCATATCGAGGTATTGGGTCCAGTACTCTTCGGAGAAGCAGTAGCTTTCGAACTCGGACCTGTTGATTACGAGCTTTGACAGCGCGCGCTCGGGAACGGCCGGCTTCTCGGCGGCATCTTTCACTTCGCTGAGCGGCTTGCCGGGGTCGGCGGCCCAGCCGATGCGGTCGGCCATGTCGAGCTCGGCGTACATCAGCCCGCGATCGTCGGATCCGCACACGACCAGCGCCGGCTTGCCGTTGCACTGCGTGTGTCGAATCGCCAGCGCCTCGGGTACGTCGGGCGGTGAGCCGCCTGCGGCCGTCAGCAGGTCCGCCGCCGGTGATTCTTGTGCGGCGCCGACTACGATCAGCGTGCCGCCTTTGGCCGCGTCGAGTGACGCCACCTGCTCGACCGCAACGTTCTTTGCTTCGAGGGCCGACACTATTTTCGACAAGCCGTGTGCGGTGCCCGGGCCGGGCATCTCGCCGGCGACTATTGAAACCATCGCTTCGCTCACGTCACGACTCCTTTTTGAATTCCTTCGCGAGTTCGATGTCGCGCTCAACCTGGTCAGTGTACAGCGGCCAGCCGAAATCCATCTTCGTTCGCGTCATCCGATAGGGCTTGTAATGCCTCGCCCACACTGCCGAAAGCTTCGCCCAGGCGTCGCGCCCGCGCTCGAGTGCTTCGACCGCTTCCGCCTTTTTCGCTTCTTCGCCTGTTTCGGCGAACAGTGCGAGGCTGATCGCCGCTTTGAATTTGTTTTCGTAGTACGTGCCCAGGTGGGCCCATGCCTCGAGATCGAGCAGAACGCACTCGAGGTCGCCGTCGATCTCCTCGGGTGCCAGTCGGCCTTGCACGTCCTCGCGGGCGGCCGTGGCGCGCTCGACGGATCGCTTCAACTCATCGACGATATCCCGCGGCGTGATGCCCTCAGTCTTTTTCCCCTCGCACAGCGCCTTGGCATAGTCGCGAATGCTGATGACGCCGCTGCCGGGCATCGGTTTGCCGTCAACAAAATGGTTAATGGTTCTGAATCCCCTGCCCGATAGGCAACCTTCCGGGAACCATTCGAAGTCGTAGTTGACCCAGAACAGTCGGCTGACGGCGGGGACGATTTTCGAGGCAGCCTTCATCCCGGCGCATAGCTCATCGCCGGCTCTTCCGTATAGCGTGCGGAAGTGGCCTTGCCAGATGTCTTCCGAAACGTCGGGGTTGTAGCTTACGCGCCCCCAGAGGGCAAACTGGTACCAGTGCCGTTCGAAGTCGTAGGTCCAGCGCTTGTGGGCGTTTTCGGCGTGCTGAAAATCAATGCCCCAGATGTAGCCGTCGGCGCCCCAGTAGAAGCCATGCACGTGGGGCTCTTTCATACGCGTTACGTACTCGCGCACGTATTCCGGATCGCCCCAACGCAGCGTGTGGATGTCGTCGTTTCGAACGGTGTATGTGACCTTGATATCGTCGAGTGTCACGTCTTTCCACGCGCCCCATAGCTCGTGGAAGATCGGCCTCGGGTGCGAATACATGTGGGCGTTGGAGTACTTCCAACTGATGTATGTCTGACCGGGGTATTTGTCGGCGAACATCTCCTTCACGGGCTTGCCGCTCTGCATATTCGTGCGATGAATGAACGGCACCGTGCGGCCCGACATCTTCACGCCCTCGAGGTAGGTGTCGACTACCCACTGTTCGCGGAGCTTCGACTCGCCGACCATCTCTTCGCTTGCCGACGTGCCGATGCCGGTCAGGTCGCGATACGTTCGCAGCAGCGTTTTCACGCACTCGCGGAAGTAATCCTTGATCGGCTCCGATTCCTGCCGGACGGCATGGCTCACGCGCATGTCGGCCATGTGCGGCGGGAGGTCGAGGCCCTCGATCACCGAGGGGATGATGTCCACGCACCATGTTATAATGTAAGTATCGATGCCGCGATCGCGCGCGTGACGGAACAGCTCGCGGAAGAAAGTCTTGTTCCACTCGAGTTCGGCGTCGGACAGTGCAGTGGTTCTTGGATATTTCGCGAGGCGGAACATCAGGTGGAACGGATGCCTCGACCAGAACGTGAGGGTGTTGTAACGGTTGACCGCGAGCATATCGATATATCGCCGCCAGAAATCGATGTCCCAGCAGACCTCCTCGTTTTTGGTGAACACGTCTCCTCTGTCGTAGGGCTCCCACGGCAGGTTGAACTTGATTCCCCGCATCGCCAGGAACGGCTTTTCGGTTTTCTCAACGATGCTGTCGACACCGTCCAGCGCGATCTGCTCGGCAAGCTCGAGCGCCCCATACATCAGACCGCGCGAATCGGACCCGATCACGTTGATAGCCTTGCCGGCCTTATTGATGGCAAATGCCTCCGCATCGCCGTCGTCCGTGGCAAGGACAATTGAGTCGACGCCAACCTCTCCCGCAAGGCAGCAGAGCTTGCGTTCGAGCACGTATTCGCCCCGGCCTCGCAGTGCGGCGGCAAGCTTCGAAACACCAAAAGCGACACACGTATCCTTTTCGTCGTAGTAGATGTTCATTACGGCTTCTCCTGATTCAAGTTGCTTGAGACGCCCCACCGGGCCGTCTCTACTCGAGTAGCACGGTCGTCGGCTCTGCGTTGACGGCGCGGACGGTCACCCGGCTGCCGGACGGGGCGCCGCTGACGGTGATGGTGCGGCTCCGGCCGGGGGCGATGTCGAAGTGGTTGTCCTCGATCAAGGCGCCGGCTGCATTGTCGATGAGTAGGCTCACCTGCCGCGCGAATACGTTGGTTGATATTTGTATCTTGCCGTCTGCCGGCGCCCTGATGTCAAGCTCGGCCGGAGGCAGGTGCAGGTG
>JABMSA010000035.1 GCA_013202185.1 Planctomycetota bacterium | reverse complement strand
TGGGACAGCCTGGTGCCGAAGCTTCTCGATCAGGCCGGCCTGTAATCGACAGGTGTTAGCATTATAATGTCTAGGCAAAGAAAGGGGTATAGGCATGTCGATCACTGTTGTGTGTTCCTGCGGTAAGAAATTGAGTATTCGGGATTCTTGGGCTGGGAAGAAAGGGAAATGTCCGTACTGCGGGAATGTACATTCCATCAGAGGAAGAACCGCGTTTGCCGGGAGGCAAGAAGAGCTCGATCAACACGGACGAGCAAGTCTTTCAATGCCCGTTCTGTAAGGCTGATACCCGTGCGGGGGCCACCACATGCTTTCGTTGCGGGCAGCGGCTCGACAGTTCAGAACCGGCGAAGAACGAGGTCAAGCAAGACAAGCATGAAAATGCACATCACGTGCTACAGGACGGGCCCCGAGAGGACCCAGTGTCCCCTTCGTCCTCAACTAAGTTCTTATTGGGGTTCTTAGGATCGATACTCCTCTTCATAGGCGTTTTCATGCCAATTGTAAGTGTACCTATTCTGGGCAACCTCAATTATTTTCAAAATGGTAAGGGAGACGGCGCCATCATAATAATTTTGGCGGCTGGCTCATTGGCAGTCACATTAGCGAGAAAGTATCGGCGCCTGTTATATACGGGAATAGCGTCACTTCTTATTCTCGGGTGCGGATTTATCAAGTTCCACCTGGCAATATCGGAAGCGCGAACAAGCATAGAAACAGAATTGGCCGGTAACCCTTTTTCGGGACTGGGCCAGTTAGCTATAGACAGGGTGCAATTGGAATGGGGTTGGGCTCTATTAGTCGTAGGGGCAATTTTGCTTATTGGTGCGGCGGTCACCAGGGAGCAGTAGAGCCGTAAGTCCGGCCTTGCATGCAACCCGGGCGGGTGAGGTAGGTAAGGCCTCATCCGCCCGGGGTGTTTTTTCGCCTTCCGCCCCCCTCCTCCTCCGCCGGCCTTGCTACTCCTTGCCGCAGTATCCCACCACGCAGTGCAGCTTGCCGATTTTGGCCACCGAGTGGCGCTCGAAGCCGGCCTGTTTCATCAGCTCGGCGATTCGGCGCTTCGTGAAGAAGTAGACGGGGCAGCCTCTGATGCTCAAGCGCAGCTTGCGGACGGGCGCCCGCCAGGTCCAGAACCGTGGGAACGACACGATGGCCTTGTCCGTGCTGACTTCGCGCATTTTCTTCAGCACGGGCAGAGCATCATCGATGTAGTCGAACAGGCCGATGCCGAAGGTTACGTCGAAGGTGCCGTCGGGCGCGTATTCCAGCAGATCGGTGTGAAAGAAGGAGCACCTGTCGGCTACCTCCTCGCCTTGCGCCGCTTGTGTGCTCTGCTCGACCATGTTTTCGGCGATGTCGATGCCCACAACTTTCGCGGCGCTTTTTTTTGCCAGCTCGATGCTGAAGATGCCCGTGCCGCAGCCGACGTCGAGGAAGGTGCGGTTTTCAATCGGCTCGCAATTCTGGATCGTGAACGCAAAACGCTCGAACATGTCCCAGCGGAACACCTTATCGAGCCAGATTGAGAACCTGGATTTGTCTTGCGAGTATATGCTGCCGAAGGCGCTGATCTCGCGGTTCCAGTAGTCTCGCTGGATTTCTATTTCGTTGCTCACAGGCTCAGCACCTCTCTCATAGTTGTAAACTCGAAGTCCCTCAGAAGCTTGTCGAGCCTCTTCTCGGTCTTGCGGAGGTTGTTGTACTGGCGGAATTTCTTGTCCCACGGCAGATCGAGGCGCGGCTGGTCGGGGTCCAGCTCCCACGGATGAAGGTAAAACACTGCGGGCCGCTGCTGGCGGTTGACCTTCTTGAGGCAATAACGCGTGAAGGAATACGGAAACAACCTGAAGTACCCGCCGCCGCTGCAGGGCAGCCTCCGGCCGAGCACATCAACGACCGTCAGCGGAAACTCCCACAGATCATCCGTGATCTTGTAGGGCGCGAGGGGCGAGCCGGCTATGCCGTAGTCGGGATGAAAACCGATGGGGAAAACGGATGAGTCGTACTGCAGCCCGTGGTGCGCCATGATGTCCAGCGCCCAGCGCGTTTCTTCAACAACACTGAACGACGGCGCACGGTAGCCCAGGATCTCCTGCCCGACGCCGCAGCGCCCGAGCGCCTCCAGCGACTCTACAAGGTCTTTTTCGAATTCTCCGGGCGTGAGCCGCGTTATCAATTGGTGGTTGTAGCCGTGCGTGGCGATTTCGTGGCCGCGCGCGTCGATATCGCGGATGAGGTCCGGCAGCTTGTCGGCTATGTAGCCAAGAACAAAAAAGGTTGCGCGCGTGTTGTACTTGTCGAACAGATCCAGAACCCGCCGAGTGCTCTGCAGCACCCGCAGCTCCGTGTTGTCCCAGTCTTGCCGATCAATTGTCTGGCTCAAGACATACACGCAGAACCAGTCTTCGAGGTCGATCGACATAGCATTGCGGATGGTCATGGAAGCGCCTCGAGCCAGTCGAAACTCCGAAGCTTCACTTCGTTTTCGGACGCTATTCGCCTGTGAATCGGCAGCTTCAATTATAGCCATAGTCACCGGTCGTTTCAACGGCCTTCGCAGCGTTCCGACGCAACGCCTTGGATTTGTCATGCATTGCGCCTGTCGAGCGGGGCTGCATCGTTTGCCGGCATCTTGGGCCGATGGCAACAGCAGGAACCGGCGCACCGGGCTTCGCGTGGTTACTTTGGAAATATCGGCGCGCGCCTGTGCAGAATTCAGCGCCAAGGCCGGGCTTTCGCGGCGTACAACCCGGGGCGGAAAACCAGATGGCCATGCGCCTTCACCTCAATTTGTGCCGAAACTGCAATATCGGTACTCCCGAATGTTTCTTCTATTGCCGAAACGCGGCATGATGAGATCAGCAGGAGGAACCTTGGCACAGCGATTCTTCGATGACGAGCATGTTCCACGCGAGGCGATGCGCGAACTCCAGAGAATGGTTCACCGCGTGTGCGCCCTGATCCTCAATCCTGATTATCCGGAGATCGACATTCTAATCGAGCGCGAAAAAGTGCGCCGCCGATGCAAGGAGCTGTTTCCCGACCGGATGGACCTCTACGAAATGGTCTACGAGAGCAGGTTTGACCGGTTGATGGAGCAGTTTCGGAAGGATTGAACTTCGTCGCCCCCGCTTTCCACGTCTGTCCATCTCATGATTTCTTCGCCCTGCTCATTTCCCCGTGCCGCTTGCGTTGGGCCAGGAGCTTTCCGAAGGCCGCGTAAAGGTCATCGAGCAGTGCGTTCGGCAGATCGAGCGCTTTCCAGACGGCCTCGTCGAGACGGCGGCGATCCGCGCGGCCAAGCTCGTGAGCCATTGTCTCTACGCTGCGTTGTGCCAGCGACGCAAATGCTGCGGCAAGCTCTTCTTCCAGGGGCGCCAGGGCATGGGGGGCGGGCAGCCGCAGGGCCTTGATCTCGGGGCCGTAGGTGGTCAGGAACCCTCCGCCCATGTTGTCGCGGCCGGTTACTTCGGCGAAGAAGTGAAACAGCGTGCTGTTGGCGGCGGCGCAGCAGAGCGCCGCGTGCCGGGGATTGCGCATCAGGGCCGTGAAAACCGTATCTCCCATAATAATTCCGTGCGGGTTGGCCGGCGAGAAATGCCGCTCACGACGGAAACGCAGTATCACCAGGTCCGAGCGCGGCGGCCGGCGGAGTCGGTACCATTCGGTTCGCGATTTCAGGGTAGGAGAGTTTTCCGGCAGATCGCTCGAGCGCTCGAACTCCTCGATGTATCGCAGCACGTTGGTGCCTCGCAACTGTTCGCGGGGCGCATCGGCCAGCAGCAGGCGGTGCATCGAGTGCTCCGGCGCCAGGATCAACGACCTTACTTTCTTCAGGCTCACTACTAC
>JABMSA010000436.1 GCA_013202185.1 Planctomycetota bacterium | reverse complement strand
CTGGATTTTGAGTCCAGCGCGTCTGCCAATTCCGCCACTCTGGCAAGTCTCTATTGTTATTAGAGCGCCGCGCCGCGAAAAAATCAAGCAGAAATCCTTCGGTGGGCAGGCAGGAAGGCTTGAAGCCGACGGCACGCGGCAAGCCGGCGGAGATCGCCGCACCGTGGATGCCGTCAGTTTTCCTCGAAAACCCGCAAAGCCAGGCGACCGTCGAGCAGCTCGGGCTGGACCAGTCGCACACTCCCCATAGGCCGGCCGAGGAATCGCTTGCCCAGCCGGGCGAACCTCTCGGGATGATCGCTCGCGAAGAAACGGTGCCGCCCCTCTGCATCGCGGCGAGACAACTCCCCAGACGCGGCAAGATACTTCTCCGCCTCCTGCGCCGTCTGGCGGGCGGAGTCTACTATCTGCACCGACGGGCCCATCACCTCACGAATGCCTGGCTTGAGCAACGGGTAGTGCGTGCAGCCCAGCACGAGTGTATCAACGCCGGCTTCCCTGAGCGGCCGGAGGTACTCCTCCAGTGCCATCCGCACGAGGGCATCGTGCGATGTGCGTCCGTCCTCGACCAGCGGCACGAGGAGCGGACACGCCTTTGCCGTCACTTTGATGTCCCGATTCAGGTCTGCGATGCAACGAGTGTAGCATCCACTGCCGATGGTCGCCTCTGTGCCTATGACGCCCACGAGCCCCGTGCGCGTTTTGTTGGCCGCTGCCCGCGCACCCGGCTCGACCACGCCGCACAAGCGGACGGTGTATTCTCCATTAAGGCGAGGAAGAGCCGCCGAAGAGGCAGTGTTGCATGCGGCGATGATCAGCTTGGGCCCGAAGGTTTGGAGGAATTCGATATTCTCCCGCGCAAATCTTGTTACTGTCTCGGCCGACTTTATTCCGTACGGCACGCGCGCGGTGTCGCCGAAATAAACGATGCTCTCGGCGGGCAGGCGTCGCATGAGTTGGCGCACCACAGTGAGGCCGCCAAGGCCCGAATCGAACACCGCAATCGGATTTCGGCTTGTGGTCATGGGTTATCAGGTGTCGAGCGTGTATTGGTGCGCCTCACGTTCCGAGGCGTGCGATGCGCGGCTGCATAAGCGATCAGTCCTTTCGCTATGCCTCTGGCCAGCCGCTTCTGGTAGGATGGGTCGGCCAGCCTTTTCGACTCGAAGCGACTCGTCAGGAAGCCGGTCTCGACCAGGACGGCCGGGCAGTTGACGTGCCGCAGCACGCGCATCGGACCGGGCTTGGTGCCGCGCGACTCAGCCGCCGCATGCTCGGTGAGGTCGCGCTGGATGGCGCTTGCGAGCTTCCTGCTGCGGTAGCGCGCATCCTCGATCAAGAGCCCGTAGAGGATCCCGGTTACTTCGGCGTCGGGCTTGTGGGCCAGGCCGAGCTTAGAGGCGTTCAACTTCCAACGTTTTGCCGCCACGAGGCCACGGACGATCGGATCGAAGCGGGCGTCTCGGTCGCAGTAGAACGTCTCGATGCCTGCCACGGTGCCGGTGGGTTCCGAGTTGGCGTGAATCGAGATGAAGAGATCGGCGTTGAGGCGATTCGCAATCGCAGACCTCCCCTCGAGGGAAATGAAGGTGTCGTCGGAGCGGGTAAGCTTGACCTGAAACTTCTTTGATTCGAGAATCGCCTTGAGTTGCATGGTCACCTCGAGGTTGATGTCTTTCTCCTGAAGGCCGTTGACCACCGCCCCGGGGTCGTTGCCGCCGTGTCCGGCATCGAGCACCACGAGGAGGTCATCGAAACCAGCGCTGCTCGGCCGCTGGGTGTTGTTGGGTCGCTTCGCGAGAAGCTCCCTTATGCGAGGAATGCTTGCCTTGGGAATGAAGAGCTTGCCGTCGTAATAGATCACCGGCCTGGCGAGGGATACAATTTGCCGCCCGTACTTGATTTGCGAAAAGCCCGGAACCAGCGTCAGATCTCGCAGCAGCTCAAACGTGAAACTATGCGTGAGAGGATCGTGCATCGGCGGCGGAGTACCGGGAGGTACGACAGTGCGCAGTTGCGTCCACTTCGCGGCGTCTGGCGGCGCGGTGTTGGAATGGCCCAGGAACGGCGGCACCCGGCCGGCCGCATCCACCCGCACGGCAAGGCCTCCCGCCAGAAGCAACGCGGAGACTACCAAGGGGGCTTTTCTCATGATTTGTCGGATCCTGGCGAGACGACCTCGATGGCGAGCTGATTGGCGAACTCGACGATCTCGGCCTTGATGTCTTCATAAACGATGGAATAATGCTGCGGAAAGCCATGCGCAAGAATGGCCTCGAGCACGTTCTGCACGGGCGCCTCGAAACGAACGCTCACGTGCGTGCCCTTCACTGTTGTCGTCGGCTCGACGGCACGCCCGCGAGCGACCAGCATCTTGTAACGCCCTCCGCAGTTCAGCAGCCTTGCTATTGTAACCTGGCCCGACTTCAGCGGAAAGTCGAAGGCGACGTTCCCTTCGTTGCGGGGGGCGTCTTCGAGCCTTGCTTCGAACTTCGGATTCGCCAGCGTTGCCGGGGCGCTGCCATCGTGCCAGAAAAGAGCCTGGTTGGTTTTCTCATCCCGCTGTATCCAGTCGGCGAGGAAGGCGGGCCGCTCCGTGTATGCCAATTGCACGAGCATGGTCAGTGCGCCGTCTATATCGCCCCCGCAAGCCGCCGGGATGCCGGCATCGGTGAGGCGCGAGCAAACGGCTTCCATTCCGAGCTTGTATGTTTCGATAAGTTGGGGCCGGCACTTGATCGCTGCGGCATCGCAATCATTTTCGACGAGAATCTTCTTGAGCGCTGTGAAGGCCGCACAGGATCGCCGAAGGGCGGCGGCGTCCTTCGCGTCCACGAGGCAGCCGCTCGAGCGCAGTTCGCTTATGTCCGCTTCTATCTCCTCATCGGGGAGGGCATCGATGCGCCGGATTACATCGGCAAGCGCAACGTGCTCGATATCAACGCCGAGCAGATTCTTGATGAGCAACTCGTCGACCGCAGACGACAGCGATTCAAATTTGTATCCGACGAACGCGACCTTCGAGCGGCGCAACGCCGCCCGCACAACAACAGTCCGAATAAACTTGTCGAGCTGCCTGCGTGCCTCTTCTGAATCGGCCAGGCCATGGACGAAGGAGAATCGGCGCCCGATCCTGGTGAGCGCGGCACTGTGTGCGATCAGGCCCGTCATGCTGCCGCAGGTGAGCGTGTTGCCGTCGAGCGGCGCCTCGGGAATTCCCCACATCGCCAGCGGCGCACCGACATCGCGGGCAAGTTCGGCGGTGAGGCCGACCGGCGATGCAGTGCCGTGCTGAATGACAAGCGCGTCGACCTCTGAGCGTCTGAAGAGGGAAGACGCCCGCGCTGCGTCGTCGAGTGTCATCACCGGTTCATCGGGGCAGAAAAGCTGAAGCCCTTCCTGCTTCTGGATGTATTTCCTGGAATCTTCGGCTATCCTGCGAATTCTTTCCTGTGCGGCTTCTGTTGGCGATGCAAGCAGAACGAAGCCGATTTTTGCTGCTCTTTTCAGCAATTTGGCTCTCCGATGGTCGAAAGGCCCATTTGGGGCTCTTGCCTTTCCCAAGCCGGCGAGGCGGGTGAGCCGACCGGTCGTACGCGGGCATTGAGCACACAACTATTATCATCAAAACGACAAGATACTCAAGGGGAAAATGGCCGGCGCCTCGCAGAGAATGATCTCGGTCGTGCAGGTGCCTCCTCTTCAGTTTGGCCTGCTGAATCCGGACCCCGGTGGGCTGCCGCGTTTTTTCTTCCATTTCGCAGGCGATTCCATATCATATATAGTTCCGGCGCGTGGCGTGTTGTCAGGCAACAACGCGAGTCGTGGAATTTGCACTTGCATACGAACGTGAGACAAAGGACACAGCAATGAGCAGCAGCAAATCATGGGAGCCGCTCACCCGCGAAGAAGTGGTCAAGGCCGTCGAGCGACGCGGGCCGTCGCAGCGTATTCCGCTGGTGGTGGCAAAATGGTGGGGCGAGGGGCTCCACGATCAATATGGCGATCGGCTGGAGGAATTCAGCCGCTATCCCGACGACACCGTAACGTTGTGGCCGAATCCCCTCGACGTCGGCTCGATGGGCCTGTCGTGGAAGATCGGAGGGAACGGAGGCGGGCATGACTCGAGCTGTGTGATCGACGACTGGGCGAAGCTCGACGAGTTCATCGAAAAAATGCCCGACGTCGAGAAGGACACGCATATCGACGAGTTGGCCGCGCAGGCCGAGAAGATCCGCGCCGAGGGTCGCTACCTGATGTTCGGCTGGTGGGGCCTCCTCTTCGAAAAGCCGTGGGGCCTGCGAGGCATGCAGAACCTGCTGGTCGATTATCACATCGCCCCGGAGAACATCCACCGCCTGCACTCGGCGCTCTCCGATCAGTACTGCGCCTACATCAGGCGATGCGCGGAGTTGTTCAAGCCCGATGGTTTTTGGACGAGTGACGACCTGGGCCACCAGACACAGTCGATGATGAGTCCGGAGATTTTCCACGATCTCATTTTCCCCTACTACGCGAAGGTCGGCGCACTGCTCAAGAAGCTTGGCGTGCACTGGTGGCTGCATAGCTGCGGCAACAATGCCCCCCTCATGGAAGACTTGATAACCGCAGGCGTGAGCGTGTTTCATCCGGTTCAGAAACACACGATGGATGAGGTCAGCACGGCGCGCGAGTTCGGCGATCGCATCACGTTTCTCGCCGGCATCGACGTGCAGCACACCTTGCAAGAGAAGGATCCCTATGGCGTTCGCGAGGAAGTGCGCTTTCTGATCGACACCTTCGATCGGCCGGACGGCGGGATGTGCATCGCCGCCGGCAACGGCATCGTAAGCGGCACGCCGTTTGAAAACATCGAGGCGTTTCTCGACGAGGCAGTGTGCTACGGCGAGAAGCACCGCCAGGGCTTTGCGGAATGACCGTAGATGCCAGGCGCCGAAGTCAAGGACACGTCGGAGTGGATATGGCGAGCGAAATGTTCTGTTGTCCTGAACGCAATTTGGTGCGCGAACTTCGCGGAATTTTTTCTTGCAACATTCCGACCGCGCGCTATAATGGAAGTCGAAAGGCAAGACGTTGCCTTGCCACGTGCCGCGTACCGATTCGCGGGCCGTCTTTGAAATCCGGATCGCATCTGCGAACCAGCGATTTGTATCGAAACATTTGCACGGTGTTCCGACACTAACTAATAAACGCCTCTGCTGTGTTCGTGAGTGAATGTAGTCGTTTAGAACCGACACCCATGCGAGGGAACCTTCTTCTGCGGGCTGAGAACACGCCCTGTTTCGACGGGGACTTTTAAGGCCTGCTCTGGGGTGCCCACCTATTCCTATGGGTCCTAAAGCACTTCACCACGGCACGAGCGGAGGTTTTTTTGCTCGTGTGCACCGAGCATGCTTTAGAGCGCGGGGGCGGATATCTTGCCTTGGAGAAGGGTGATCAGATGGCAAAGAAAAAAACGCAGAAAAAGGGAAGGCCCGCTAAGGCCGGAAAGCTCTGGACGCTGGACGTTTCCCTCACCGGCGGCCCCGTGACGCGCGAGTTCGCCGAGGCGAACAAGGTAATCTGCCGTACCATTCAGATCCGGGGCAACCAGACGCTCGAGGACCTTCACGAAGCGATCTTCGACGCCTTCGACCGCTTTGACAATCACTTGTACATGTTCACAGTCGGCGGCACGGGCCCGAGGCCGCGCGACGGCAGGCATTTCGCAGATCCCTTCGCGCTCGAAGACCAGGCCTTCGGCAAGGAACCGGACGAGGATGCATCGATCACCAGCATCGATTCGCTCGGCTTGAAGGTGGACGACGCCTTCACCTACTGGTTCGACTTCGGCGACGACTGGTGGCACCAGATCAATGTCGTCGCTATCGAAGATGAAGCCCCGCCGGGCAAATATTCCAAGGTGACCAAACGCATCGGAAACAGCCCCCCGCAATACATCGATTGGGAAGAGGAAGAATTGTGAGCCTCAAGGCTCACCCCGGACCAGTTGCCGATGCCGCTCAACGAACAGCATGAACCTCTTTGAAACAAAAAGCAAAGAAAGCACACCGGCGCCGCTGGCGGTGCGCATGCGCCCGCAGACACTCGAACAGTTCACGGGCCAACAGCACTTCTTCGGCGAAGGCAAGCTCCTGACGCGGATGTTGAAGGCCGACAGGCTCGCCTCGATTATCTTCTATGGGCCGCCCGGTACCGGCAAAACCAGCCTCGCGTACGTTATCGCTCACACAACGCGCGCACACTTCGAGCAGCTCAACGCGGCCGACGCAAACGTGGCCGACGTGCGCAGGATCATCGCCGCCGCACGCGAACGGCGCAGGCTCGAAGGTACACGCACAGTGCTGTTCGTCGACGAGTTGCACCGCTTCAACAAGGCCCAGCAGGACGTGCTGCTTCCGGACGTGGAAGACGGCGTACTGATCCTGATCGGCGCCACAACGCACAACCCGTTCTTCTCGATCAACGCGCCGCTGATTTCGCGCTCGCAGATATTCGAGTTCAGGCCGCTGTCGACTGACGATATCAAGCAGCTCCTGCTCAACGCTCTCGAGGATACAGAGCGGGGGCTCGGGAAGTATCGTGTGTCGCTCGATGACGACGCTGCGGACTTCCTGGCGGAGATCTCGGATGGCGACGCCCGCCGCGCGCTCAACGCTCTCGAGATCGGCGTGCTCACCACCCCCGCCGACAAGGACGGCGTGATTCGGTACACGCTGCCTATCGCCGAGGAGTCGATACAGAAAAAGGCCGTGGTGTATGACCGCGACGAAGACGCGCATTACGACGTCGCGTCGGCTTTCATCAAGAGCATGCGCGGTTCGGATCCGGACGCGGCGATCTACTGGCTGGCGAAAATGCTCGAGGCCGGCGAGGACCCGCGCTTCATCGCGAGGCGCATTGTCATCTGCGCGGCTGAAGACGTAGGCAACGCGGCGCCGATGGCGCTTGTGCTGGCGACGGCCGCGCTCGAGGCGGCTGAGTTTGTTGGAATGCCCGAAGCTCAGATTCCCCTGGCGCAGGCGGTCACGTACATCGCCACGGCTCCGAAGAGCAATGCGTCTTACATGGCGCTTGAGAAGGCCCTCGCAGACGTCCGCGAAGGCCGAACGATGCCGATCCCCGAGCATCTGCGTGACGCCAACTACCCGGGCGCCAAGCGGCTGGGCCACGGCGAAGGCTACAAGTACGCACACGATTACAAGGACCATTTTGTGGGGCAGGAATACATACCCGAACAACGAATATACTATGAGCCGTCTGAACAGGGCCACGAGCGAGAATTGAAAAAGAGACTGGACGCATGGAGAAAGCGCAAGCAAGAGAACACATCAGGCGAGCAGTAACCGCCCTCTCGGCCGCCGGGCGAGCCGAGAAGAGCCGCCGCATCAGCGACGCTCTCCTGAAGCTTCCGGAATTCGCCGGAGCAAAGGTGGTCATGCTTTTCGCATCGATGGCCGACGAAGCCGACACGCTGCCGATCATCAGGGCCGCCCTCGAGGCGGGCAAGACGGTTGTGCTGCCTAAGGTGCTGCAGCAGACAAGGGAGATGATCGCCTGCCCCATAACCAACGTCGATGACGATATGCACGCCGGGGGCTACGGCATACTCGAACCGACATCGAACACACCCGCCGACGTCGGCACGATTGATTTCTGCCTGGTGCCGGCCCGAGCGTTCGACAGGCTGGGCGGCCGGCTTGGGCGCGGGGCAGGATACTACGATCGGTTCATGGCCGACCCGGCCTTCAGGGCGGTGCGCTGCGGCATTGCGTTTGGCGAGCAAATCCTCGAGACGGTGCCATCGCAGCCCCACGACCTGCCCGTACACGTGATTCTGACGGATACGGAGGTCATCCGACCGGCCGTGCAACGGTAGGCGGCGAGCCCCTCCGGCCTCGCCTCCGATACACTTTGTTACATTTCATTCCGCCGAACTGTCCTATAACCGATTGACCGCGCCCCATCGGCGGAGTATAATTGAGATGGAGGACGTGCGCTGCCTGCGGGACCTTGCAGATGGAGATGCAGATGAACAGGACTATCATATTCGCGGCCCTGGCGCTTGTTTCAGGACTGGCGCTTGGGCTTACATTGAAAGTTTTGGAAGGGAATGATCAAACAACTGAGCAAGTTGTTCCAAGGCATCATCATGTATCGTCCGGCCTGCCACGGTTCAAGCCCATCGGCAAGGGGCTCCCTCACGCTTTCGATATTCTCTTGCCGGTGAAAGCCGGCCTGAATGACCTGCGCGTGGCGCTGAATGTTCAGGATGAAAAGAATTACTATCTCGTCGGCTTCTCCGATGACCTCACCATTGTCAAGGTCGAGAATGGCGTGAACGTTCCACTCGCAACGGCGCCCATCTCCTCGACGTTGCCTGATTCCTACGAGATTCTCATCAAGCGTCGCAGCCGCGACCTCATTGTCTCCCTGAACGGAACGGTTTTCGCTGCGGCTTACGACGGCACGTTCCATCGTGGCACTGCGGAAGTATCGACAACCGCCGGCCTCGACGGCCCGAGCACGAAGATTCAGCCGATCGGCGACATTCATTTCGCGGACGATTTCATGAAGGGAACCGAAGACGCGTCGCTGTGGGAAGAGGTTTCCGGAACGTGGCGCGTGAGCGAGAAGGACAACAGCGGGCTATCGAGCAACGCTTTCTTCTACACCGGCCGCGCCCCCCTCGAGGGCAGTGCAATCAGTACGGCCGGCTACTGGTTCTGGGAGAACTACGCCTTCGAGGCTTCGGGCAGGGCGGAAGGCAATGAGTACATGGGCTTGTGCTTTTACTATCGCGACCCGAACAATTACTTCCTCTTCCGCTGGAATGGCGACAAGGACAAAGGAATAAAGCAGCTCGTGAAGATATCCGGCGGCCAGATGCAAGTGCTGGCGGAGGAGCCGGGAGGTTATTCCGCAGCCCAATGGTACAAGATGGAAGTGAGGGTCAACCGAACAACGGCCAAGACCCTGATCGACGACAACTTGATCTTTACCGTTAATGACGCCGGCCTCGCGCACGGCAAGATCGGGCTTTACAACAACGACCCCAGCTCTGTGCGGTTCGACGATGTTCTTGTCCGTACCGAGAGAAGCTTCGCCGAGACCTTCACCTCAGATCCGGCCGGCGGCTGGCAGTTTCTTGGGGGCAAGTGGCAAAGGCTCCCGTCCGATGCCGGCAATCCCGCGGGCAACCAGGTTCTGCGCGCCGAAGTGAGCGGGAAGGGAAAGGCGCTCACCGGTAACGACGACTGGCACAATTACACCGTGAAGGCAACTGTTGCGAACTGGCGCGATGGAGCCGTAGGGCTTCCCGCCCGATACCGCGACGAAGCAAATCATTATCTTTACCTTGTGCACATAGACGGTACTCATCAGCTTGCCCGCTTCCACCGTGGCGTGCGGACCGTCCTTGCCGAAAAGAAGCTGCCGGTAGCACCTGACGACCCCCACGAGTTGTTCTTCCGCGTCGACGGCAACGTCCTGACCGCCGGCATCGACGGGCTGCGCTGCTTCGAGGAATGGGCTTCGGCCGTGGAGAACGGCCGGGCCGGGCTGTATGCGTCGGGCACGGGCCGCGCGGACTTCGATAACGTCTCGGTGACAATGGCACAGTACGGTGATGCGATACTGACAACCAACGAGGTGTTCGAGCACGAGAAGACAATGGCAAACTGGGCCTCTCCTCTTCGCGACTGGCTGACCGGCAACGAACAGATCGACGGCAAGAGATACGAGCTCAACTGGCACCGCGCCGATTTTCCCGGCGACGTCGAAATCAGGGCAAAACTGGATGCCGTTCCTCCGGAAGGAGCCGACATTCGCCTTGTCGTCTGCGCGGAGGAGCAGACCCTCAACTCGGGCTACTCGATGTCCGTTCGCAACGCCGACGGGCTCACACTGGAGCTGTTCCGAGAGGGACGACCCGTGGCAAGGGAAACAGTGAAGACGGGCAAGCCCGGCCGTGTTTCGCTACAGAGAAAGGGATCGTTTGTCATCGGCCTCATCAACTTCGAGCCTGTAGTCAAGTTCAAGGACGACTCCCCGCTCAGCGGGATCACGGCGGGCATCGCCCACACCGGTGTTGATGTGCCCAAGGAGAATATCGAGGTCTACTGCCCCAACGTGCATGTTTATACCTTCGGCCGCGCCGGCAGCGATTGGCGGGTCGCCAGGGGCGCGTGGCAGGTGACCAGCCGATGGCAGTGCGACAAGCGATGGTCGTTCTTTTCCGGCGTGTCGAAGCAGGATGCCATCCTGTGGTCCAAGCGTGTGTTGCGCGGAGATGTGACGCTCGAGTTTGCCGCGGGAATAAAGATGGACAACTCGCGTGGAGGCAAATACGAATACGCAAGTGACATCAACGCCACCATCTGTGCCGACGGCAAGGACCTCAACTCCGGCTATAGCTTCATGTACGGCGGATGGAAGAACAGTGTCACCAGTATCGTGCGCGGCAACACATCCGTAGCCGAGTCAAAGTCGGCGGTCATCCCAAACAACGAAAACATCCATCGCAGATGGTTCTACATCAAGATCCGCAAACGCGGCTCGAAGCTGCAATACTTCATCGACAACCGGCTCGTGCTGGAGTTTGACGACAGCAATCCGCTGGCAGGAAACAGGCTGGCTGTCTGGACGCATGACAACGGCATCATGGTCGCCAAGGTGCGCGTGTCTTGTGCCAACGACAGTCAAAAGGAAAGCCCCGACTTCAAGCCGCCGGGCAGGCCCAAGACGCCCTACGCAACGCAGTAAATCGGCTGAGGACGCTTCTATTTCACCGGCAGGGCGCCGTGCAACAAGAACAGTTCGTAAGACACTCGCCCTTGATGCAAGAAAACCGGCCTTTCCGACAGCGGTCCGTCGGAAAGGCCGATTATTGATCGCAACTGTCTTTTCCCGGCGATGGCGGCAAGACGCTGTTCAGCGCCCAAGCCTGTTCGCCATGCTCCTTTCATGAGCCTCGATCCGCCTGGCCTTGGCCTTGCCCGGCCCCACCGCGGGTGTGGCGGCCTCGATGTAGGTATTCTTTGCAGCTTCCATGGCCTGTTGCCATGTCTCCTGGATTTCCACGGCTTTCGCGAAAACTGCTGCTTGTTCCTCAG
The DNA here is from genome assembly GCA_013202185.1 of Planctomycetota bacterium. GTDB lineage: Bacteria > Planctomycetota > PUPC01 > JABMSA01 > JABMSA01 > JABMSA01. The sequence continues at coordinate 4,694 of JABMSA010000436.1, read as the reverse complement.
TCAGGGCATCTAGCATTTCCCTGCGGTATTCTTCTTCCTGGTTCTTCTTGTGCTCGCGGTCCTTCTTGTTCCATTCCGCTCGCTGTTCGCCATTCGTAAAGTCTACATCTCTCATTTCTTTGTAGTGTTTTGCGGTGGCCGTCGCTTGCCTGGTCTTGACATCGCCATCCTTTTTCCGGATCTCATCGTCCGTGATCGAATATACCCCGAGCAGTTCTTTCTGTTGCTTTGGCAGGCGCCTCAGCCTTGCCTGGATGTGTCTCAGCTTCAGCTCATCTGTCTTGTCGGCGCAGAACAACTCGACGAGTTTGGCGCGGCACTCTTCGATCGCCTTGGTCACGGCTTCGGCATGCACCTTTTCGGCGGCCATCAGTGCCTCGAACTTCTCCTTCTCATCGTCGGTGAGAATGTCGGCAATCTTGATTATGTACGCTTCGTCAAGTGCCGCCTGCACCTTGGCCGCTTCGGCCTGCAGGTCTTTGGCGTACTGCATTTCGAGGTTCCTGCTATCGCGTTCCTGATCCCCTTTCAAGCCCAGCAGCTTGGCGGTGTGCAGCGGTGCGCAATTGGCGCGTCCCGGCATGGGGGGCCGATATCCCTGAGCATACGCGGCTCCGCCGGCCAACAGTATCACGATTGTAAGAATAATACTTCTTCTCATTCATTCTTCCTTTCTTCGCAACAACGACCCGCAGAAAAACATATTGCGACGTACGCATTCGCAACGCCGCACCGCCTCCGAGCATAGCAGAAAAGGCGCCAGCTATCAACCATAAAACGCACAGTGAGTATGCGAGCGACGGCTCTTGCGGCGGGCTCGCCGGCCTGCCCGGGGCATGATGCCGACACTCATCAAGACGCCACCCCCTGGGCGTAGAATTCCTTCATGTCGTCGAGGGTCAGCGGCTTGTAATCGCCGGCGTGCCCCTCGGTGTGGAAGTCAATCATCTTGCTCTTGATGACTTCGTAGATGGCCACTCGTGACGCGCCAAGGTATTTCCTCTGATCGAAGACATCCGGATGTTCGCCCAGATACTTCCGTATCGAGCCGGTGCATGCAAGACGGCCGTCGGTGTCGACGTTGATCTTCGTTATGCCGCGCTTCACGGCCTCCTGAATGGCCGGGATCGGCACGCCCATAGTCTTGTCGAGCTTGCCGCCGTACTGGTTGATGACGTCGACGAGTTCAGACGGCACGCTGGACGATCCGTGCATGACGAGCGCCGTATTGGGCACGTTCGCCCGGACCTCATCGATCAGGTCCATGGCCAGGGTTGGCTCGTGCTTGAATTTGTAGGCACCGTGTGACGTGCCGATTGCCAGTGCGAGGGCGTCCACGCCGGTTCGCTCGACAAACTCAACCGCCTCGTCGGGATCCGTCAGCAGCACTTCCGACGCCACTGTTTCGTCTTCGATGCCGCCCAGTGTGCCCAGCTCGCCTTCCACGCTCACGCCCATGCTGTGCGCATAGTCGACTACTTCCTTCGTCACACGGATGTTCTCTTCAAGGGTCCTCGCCGGATGTTTGCCTTTTTTATCGGACACATCGTAGTCTATCGAGCCGTCAATCATGACGGATGTAAAACCGAGAGCGATGGCCTGCTTGCACACGCCCAGGTTAGGCCCGTGGTCAAGGTGCATCGCAAGAGGGATCTCGGGGTTTTCTTCAACGGCGGCAAGCATCAGATGCTTGATATACACCATGCTGGTGTACTCGAGTGCACCCTTGCTGGCTTGGAGGATCACCGGCGACTGTGTTTCTCTGGCCGCCTGCAGGATCGCCTGTATCTGCTCCATGTTGTTCACGTTGTAGGCGCCCACGCCATAGCCGATTGTTTTTGCCTCGTCGAGGATCTGCTTCATAGGTGTCAGGGGCATAAGACACTCTCCTTCTAGGAATTCTGTGCAAAGTCTCCGATACTGGTTTTCATTTCACCGCGAAGGCTCAGATTATACTCTGCCGCACGTTCAAATGCAAGCAAAAACAAATCTTGATCGTCTGAGGAGACCTAACTAGTAATTCGGCATTTGCCGCCTAAAGTTCAGAACGTATTAGCGCGGGCTTCGGCTCGAGATCGAGGGAAGCAAAATTGTTTTCGAGTGCAAGATGATGCGCGAGGCCCGCCACCATCGCGGCGTTGTCGGTGCAGTGTCTTGGCGGCGGTGCCATGAGGTGCATGCCGCGCTCTTCGGCGGCCGCCTTCATTCTCAGGCGCAGCCGCGAATTGCACGCCACCCCGCCTCCCAGCATCACGCGCTCCACCTTCATCCTTTCGGCCGCGAGCATTGTCTTGTCGACCAGCACATCCACGATCGCCTCCTGCAGGCTCGCGACAACATCGGCAAGCGGCGCCCTCTCGTGCTCGGCCCGGCCTCTGCCGTCCTGTCCCTTCCAGTAATAAAGCACCGATGTCTTCACGCCGCTGAAGCTGAAGTTGAGCGAGCCCCGCTCGAGGTACGAGCGTGGAAACTTTATTGCGTTGGGGTCGCCGTCTCCGGCGATGCGGTCGATCACCGGGCCGCCGGGGTAGCCCAGCCCGAGAATGGCGGCGACCTTGTCGAACGCCTCGCCGGCGGCGTCGTCGGCTGTTGTGCCGAGTATCCGGCATTGCGTTGGGCTTTGCGCGTGAAGGATCAGTGTGTGCCCGCCCGAGGCTATCAGCACAACGCAGGGGAAAACGATCTCGTGGCTCTGCAGGCAGTAAGCGTAGACGTGCGCGCGGACGTGGTCCACGGCCACGAGAGGCTTGCGCACGGCCCACGCAATCGCTTTTGCCGCCGATACGCCGACGAGGAGTGCGCCCACTAACCCGGGCCTGTTCGACACGGCCAAAACGTCAACGTCGTCGAGTTTCACGCCGGCAGTGGCCAGAGCTTCGTCGATCACAGGGAGGATCGCCTCGATGTGTGCGCGAGAGGCTATCTCGGGGACGACACCGCCGTACTTGCGATGGAGTTCTTCCTGGCTGGCAACTACGTCGGATAGTATAATGTTGCCGTCGGCGACTACTGCCGCTGCGGTCTCGTCGCACGAGGATTCGATTCCGAGAATTTTCATTCTTGCCTGCCGAATACAAGCGGCCGGCTTCAGGCAATCGCTGAAAACCGGCCGCTGAGATGTATGTGCGCTGCGGCCGGCTACTCGGCCGCCGTCTTCTTGCTCCGAAACAATTGTCCGGTGAGAAAGAGCCTCGCCGCCTCGAGCTGCCTGTCGACAAAGGGAGGCTCTTTTTCCTTTTCATCTTCGGGCGAGACAAACTCGTCGCCGCCGTCGCCGGCGGGCTGCGCATCGCCAATTTTCACGTTTTCCACGTCGCCGTCGGCCGTTTCTTTCTCCGGCGTGTCTTCGGATGCACGGTTTTCTTCGATGTGGCGTTTGCGCCAAACCTGCCACAGCCGAACGTACTCTTCGGGGGCCGCCTCGACCTTGACATCGGGATAGATGCCCCAGTCGTCGTCGTCGCCGGCCTTGGGCTTGCGGTGGATCAGCCTGCCGGAGGGCGTATAGTAGTATGCCGTTGTCAGACGCATCGCGCACTTGCCGCCGTCGAGCGGGATGATGGTCTGCACGGACCCCTTGCCGTAGGTCCTCGAACCGACGATGGCCGCACGCTTGTGATCCTGAAGTGCTCCCGCCACGATCTCGGAGGCGCTGGCCGACCGGCCGGAAACGAGAACTGCAAGCGGCATATGATACGTTGCCGCGTTGTGTGCTCGAAAGACCTCCTGTTCGACACCGTTGCGGCCCTTTGTCGAAACGATAGTGCCTTCATCGATGAACCTGTCGCACACTTCCGCAGCAGAGCTCAGCAACCCGCCGGGGTTGAAGCGGAGGTCGAGTATGAGCGCCCGCATTCCTTCCGCCAGGAGTTTTGTTATCGCCTTATCGAGTTCACCTTCCGTCTTTTCCTGAAACTGCGTCATTCGCACGTAGCCGATTTTCGCCTTGTCGTCTACCATTCGCACGTCGACGATGCTCTTGATCTTGATGATGTCGCGAACGATTGTTATTTCCACAGCCTTGCGGGGGTCTGTCTCGTGGGTGACCGTGATGGTCACGGGCTTTCCCCTTTTTCCGCGCAGCACCTTGACGGCATCGAGCAGCGTCATTCCTTCGGTGCTTTCGCCGCTGATCTTCCATATCTTGTCGCCGGCGCGCACTCCCGCCCTGAAAGCGGGCGTGCCCTCGAGAGGCGTGATAACGCTGAGCGTCTTGTGTTCGTCGAGCGTGATTTCGATACCGACCCCGCCAAACTCGCCCGTGGTGTCGATCTCCAGATCCTCCTTGCTCATCGGGGGGAGGAACTGGCTGTACGGGTCGAGGGTCCCGAGCATCCCCTCGAACGCACCGTAAAACAATTGCTCCTTGTCCACATCACTCACATAGTTGCTGAGGATCTTGTCGACGACCGCCGTGAGCGTCTCGTATTCTTCGTAGAGATCATCTCGCTTGGCGCCGGCCTGGCTCATCACCAACATGCACAGAACGATCACAGTGAGAAGAACTAACAGAGACTTGGTCTTCATGGGCTATATCTCTCAAAGATGACGCAATGCGGGAATGACAAGTAAAATACTATGCACTGTGCCGGTGCAGTGGTGGGCAGGGGCAGATTTGAACTGCCGACACCAGGATTTTCAGTCCTGTGCTCTACCAACTGAGCTACCTGCCCGCTTCTCGAGGAGCTTCAACG
>JABMSA010000034.1 GCA_013202185.1 Planctomycetota bacterium | reverse complement strand
TGCGAAGAAAAAGTTTTTTCGCCCCAAGAACCCAGATTATCGGAAAAGGGCCACCGTGTGGCCCGTGGTATGTCTCTGGTGGAGATCAGACAGCCCGAAGAATCGCCTATTCCTCAGGGCTGCGTGAGATTGCGCCTGACGGGTGTGTAGTCTATCTATGGGCGCCGGCACCACAAGCGCACCTGATAGCACGCCCCCGGTGGGCTTGCCCCGCCGGAGCAAAAGTTCGGCAGCGAACAGCAAAGCCCACCCGCCCATCCCCGGCCGCCGCATCCGCCGCAAGGCGGATGTCGTTGCCTGTTGCAGGCAACGATGCCTTTCTTCCGAGGCTGCCATTCGGCAGTCTCGGAAAAAAGGCCGGCGGCCGTAGCTGGGTTTGGGAACAACTGGTACTCGCTACCGAACTTTGCTTCCTGCCGCTCAAGGCAGCAGGGGAGCCCGGAGAAGGCCGGGCACGAAAAAGCTCGCGGGCGAACCGGCCTTGGCTTGTCGCTCTTCTGCACAATCCGCCATAACGCACACCGGTGGCGGCCTGTGGCGCCCACAAAACATTTACACACACCGCCTGACAAATTCGCGAGGCTATGTTACTACATGCGCACATACTGGCACATGACTATTCGGAGGCCACGTCCGGTGGAGCGCCGAGCGTAGCTCGGCTAAGCTGCCCGCAGGGCAGCCGATGCCTTTGCACTACAAAGCGGCTCCACCCCCCCCATCCGCTGTCCATTACAGGGAATTACCCTCGAGCCAACAGGCCCGGATGGACCCGAAACAACATTATTAGAACTTACGCAAGCAAGCACTACTCATGCCGCAGGGCTTCTATGGGGTCGAGGTTGGCGGCGCGCTGGGCGGGGTAGAGGCCGAAGACGACGCCAATTGCTACCGAGATGCTGGAGGCGAGAACAACAGACCAGGGTGTGATGATGGTCTGCATTTTCGCGAAGGAGGTGTCCGACGATGACACGCCTGCGCTCATGAAAGCCCCTACGACCAGGCCCAGCAGGGAGGGCGCGGCGATGCCCAGGAGAATTCCCACGAGCCCGCCTGATACGGAGAGCAGAACCGTTTCGGAGAGGAATTGGACGATGATGTCGCGCTTCTTTGCGCCGAGCGCGCGGCGGATGCCGATCTCGCGCGTGCGCTCGGTTACGCTTGCGAGCATGATGTTCATGATCCCGATGCCGCCGACCAGCAGCGATATGGCTGCGATGGCGCCCAGCACGACCTTGAAGAACTGCTTTGCCCGCTCGGCCTGCTTGAGCAGCTCGAGCGGCACGATCAGCTCGAAGTCGGGTTGCTTGTGAAATCGCTCCATCAGTGCGCGGATGGCTGAGGCTATCTCGACGACCCGCCCCTCGACCTCCACTTCGATGGTGGCCTGGTGAAGCTGCACCCTTTCCATCTCTCGCGAGCCGGACGCTATCTTGAGGGCGATCTCGCCGAACCTCGACCTCGCGGTGGTGATCGGAATGAAGATTCTTCGCGACGAGTCCGTCTCGGCTCCGACCGACATGATGGAGTCGTCGACTACGCCGGTCACCCTGTAGTAGTCTCCGCCGATTTTCAGGTTCTTGCCGACGGCGCTCTCGTAGGCGAACACATCCTCTTCGACCTGCTGATTGATGACGCACATGCTTTTCTGCTGGTGCATATCGACGCCGGTGAGGAACCTGCCGCGCAGCATCGGCAGCCTGCGGATTCGCTGGAACCAGGGCGTGGTGCCCATGATCACTCCCTCGGTCTTGCGCTGTCGATACTTGACGTTCTGGCGTATTTCGCGCACCGGCACGATTATATTGATGTTGGGGATTGTTGCCTTGATGCGCTCGAGGTCCTTGTATGTGATGCCGTATTCGAGGAGGGTGTTGCCCGAGGTGGACGTGGCGTTGTCGGTCGGCGGCTTGACGGTGGTAATGATGATGTTGCGGCTGCCGAGCCGGCGGATTTGCTCTTGGGCCTCGTGGCTGATGCCCTCGCCGATGGCGAGCATGGCCACCACGGAGGTTACCCCGAAAACGATGCCGAGAGCGGTGAGGCCCGAGCGCAGCTTGTGCAGCCACAGGCCCTTCATGCTCAGCTTGATGGTGCGTTTGAACCTGAAGCCTATCATTTCACCTCCTCCCGGCTCACGCGGCCGTCGGCCATGTGCACGATGCGCGATGCCCGCGTGGCAACGTCGTTGTCGTGCGTGACCATGATGATGGTGCGTCCCTGGGCGCTGAGGTCGTCGAGCACCGCGAGGATTTCGCGTCCGGTGACGGAGTCGAGGTTGCCGGTCGGCTCATCGGCCAGCAGCACCACGGGATGATTGGCCAGGGCCCTTGCGATGGCGGCGCGCTGCTGCTGTCCGCCCGAGA
>JABMSA010000435.1 GCA_013202185.1 Planctomycetota bacterium | reverse complement strand
ATTTGTAGCAGAATCATTTGCAGTAGAATCATTTGCAGCGGAATCATTTGCAGCAGAATCATTTGTAGCAGAATCATTTGCAGCAGAATCATTTGTAGCAGAATCATTCCTCGCGGACCTATCGACTTAAGCCTATTTTCGTGAGATGTTCATGCCCAATTTCTTTTTTTTAGTCCGGTTCCAGTAAGTCTAGTCCAGGACAGTGGAGACTCTCACACAAGGAGAACAAGGATTCGTCGATGATCAGAATGCCGTGTCTGCAAAGTGTCGCGGCAACTGCGTTGATGTTGTATGCACCCGGGGAGGCCTTTTGCGAGAGTAGCCGGGCACAAAGACATGGCCGGAATGCAGAAAGCCGTACAGGAACTCCGCGCCGCTCTGCATGAAATGCCCCAACGCTTGGCGAGTGCACTGAAACGGTTGCCGACAAATCAGGTGTTGCAGCCCACGCCTTCCGTGGCGGATACTCCGGCCCCCTCACTTGCCAGGCGGCAATCCGACGAATCGCAAGAGACTTCAACCCGATCTCTCGGGCCGGATGAACCGTTGGGCGCGCCTGATCCCTTGCACGAAAAGGATGCAAGTGTTCTGCAAGCGAAGCGAGTCACATCAGTTCGGATGGATAAATGCCGCCACTTTTCGGAGTCCTTCAACAAAAGACACCGGTGATGGCGCACAGACATCGTGCGCGTCGATCACGTAAATCCTGTTGCCCCTGACAGCCTTCAAGCTTCCGAACGTTTCCCACCGGAGTTTCGCCTGTTCGGTCGCCTCGCCCATAGTCACTATTATGATCAGATCGGGGTCCTGCCGGACCACCTCCTCCAGGCTATAGCGCGGGTACCGCACTTGGCTGTCTTGAGCGATATTGATGCCTCCGGCCGAGCTGATCATCTCATTGACAAAAGTGCCCTTGGCCACGGTGACCAGGGGGCGTGCCCCAATCTGCCAGAAGACCTTGCGGCGGGGCTTCGTGCTTGCCGCTCGACAGATCGTTGAAACATCTTCTATGGCTCTTTCCGCGATCAGGCTTGCTTTAGAGCCTTTGCCCACCAACCTGCCCAAGAGTACGAATTCCCGGCAGATGTCCGAGAAGGTTGTGCGCTCACCAAACACGAATACCTTCAGCCCCAGAGACCGCAACTTGCTAACTGTCTTGGCTTTTCCGATCTCTTTGGTTGCAAGGATCAGGTCGGGAGAAAGCTGGACTATCTTTTCAATGCAGGGAGAGAGCACCGTTCCGACTCGCTCTTTTTCCTGCGCTTCGGGAGGATAATTGCAGTAAACCGTAACTCCAACAAGCCGGTCACTGACATCGAGCAGATACAGCGACTCTGTTATCGCTGGAGAGAGCGAAACCATCCTTTGCGGCACATTCTCCAACTGGAGCTGCACACCGGTTGCGTCCGTCGGATATGGATTGGAAGGATCTGCTTCCTGATCTGAGGGGCATCGCCCACAACCGATAATGGCCAGGACTATCAGTGCCGCGAACCGAATCTTTTCCCTTGTTGCCATCGGTTTGCCTTCTTCCGTAACTCGGATCACCACACGCGTTCCCGCATTGGCAACAAGTGTAGCGCAAGGCTTCGATGAAAATCAAGGATAACCGAAGGTGCGCGAATCCAACGGCGTGCAAATGTCTTGTGGGCGCTACACGGCTGCCGCGTGCCCCTGATGTTTTCGGCCTATGAGTCGTAGCCTTTGCCGGCCTACAGCGCCGCCGAATCGAATACGGTCTTCGTGTCGTTGTCCCAGCCTTCCCACAGGTACGCCTCTGCCTGGCCGTCGGCGATGAGGCGAAATGCGAAACGCACCTGCTCCTCGTAGAACTCGCAGAAAGCCCCCGTGGCATCGAGGCTGCCGTTCATTTCCTCGGCTTCGGCCGGGCACGGGGCGCCGCAGAAATGCCGGATCGCACAACGCGCGCAAGGCTCGATGTCTTCGACCTTCCGACCGGTTATCCGGTTGAACGGCTCGCTCTTGAGAACGTCCTTTATCTTGTCTTCAAAGAGGTTCCCGCCCTTGAACTCGGGCAGGCCGAGGAACTCGCTGCAGGGGAACATGTCGCCGTCGGCCGCAACGGCGAAGAAGCATCGCCCGCCTCCGCAGGGCGAGATGTCGCACATCAGGCGCCGTGCGGTCGGGGCCAGAATGGCTATGAGAATATTGGCAAAGTTTCCGACGATCAGTTTCCGGCCGGTTTCTTCATAAAGCTCGGCGGTGCGCTCGAGTGCCGCGATGAAGTGTTTTGCCGCCGTGTGATCGCTCGGCTTCACTTCGCGCGAAGGCGGCATCGTGCACCGCACAACGTTGAGCAGGCATGCGGGCACGTGATGCTTATGGAAGAACTCCACGATTTTTGTGAGATGGCGCATGTTCTTCTTCGTCACCGTGCAGATGACGTTGAAGTTGTCGTAGCCGCGCAGGCGCTTCATCGTGGCAACCACTTGCTCGAAGGCGCCCTCGCCGGCCCAGCTTCGGCGGTTGACGTTTGCCACCTGCGCCACGTGGCCATCGAGAGAAATGCCGATGGAAACGTTGTGTGAAATGAGAAACTGGACCGCTTCTTCGTCGAGGAGTGTGGCGTTGGTCTGCACGCCGAATCGAAAGTCATCGGCGTAGCGCTCGATTCCGGCAAAGACCGCCTCGCGATTGAGCAGCGGCTCGGACCCGTGGAAAACGACCTGCGGCAAACGGCCCCCGCCCATCGTCTTGCCGAAGTGACTCTTGAGCTTCTTGAGCGCGCCCAGAAGCTGCTTCGTAGACATTTGGGGGCCGCTCTTGCGCATCTTCTCCGGAATGTAGCAGTAGCTGCAATTAAAGTTGCAGCGCGCCGTCGGGTTGAAATACACAGCCGAAGGTTGCAGGCCGAAGCGCAGCATCTGCATCTCTTCGGCAAACTGTTTCTTCTTCTTGCGATACGCCTTCAGCAGGTCGCCGTCGGCGAGATGATCGGCCAGTTTCTCACGCCTGACCAACGACCAGAAGGCCGTGTCGGGGTCGACGAGCGCCGCGTACTCGGGGTGGCCGATGTCGATCGGCTGCAAGGTTGGGCCATTGCCGGAATTCACGAAGCGGCCCCGCGAAGGAGCCGCTTCATGTATGGGTGTGGGTTTTCTTGTCACTTCTTCTTCTTGTCCATCAGGATGTAATGAGAAAGCCCCGTACCTGCAGCGTTGCAGCTCTTACGGCTGGCGATCACATCTTTCTTCGATTTCTTCTCTTTGCTCATTTCCGACTCCTTTCAAAAAAAACCGGTCAACAAAAAAAAGGGTTCCGAAAGACCCATGCAGGTCCTCCGAAACCCTTTGCCATCAGGTTCCATAATCTGTGTGCTGTTTCAGCAGGTCTTCTGGCTCTCGGGTCAACCACGCAACCACGCCTTCCCACCGAGGTTGTCCTCGGCAGTGGCCGGCTTTCACCCTGGGGTGCGTGTCGCCGATTACAGCGGCGGGTCCGCCACGGTTTCTCACCGTGTTCCGGGATGCTGAAACCACAAGGAATTATAGCGAAGAGGGCAGTGCCAGTCAAGAGAAAAACCGGCTTTTCGGCCTTTTCGGAGTTTGAACCACGAATTAACACGAAT
>JABMSA010000434.1 GCA_013202185.1 Planctomycetota bacterium | reverse complement strand
GAGCGTGCTGGAATCCGAAAAACCGGTGCTTGTTGATTTCTGGGCCGAATGGTGCTCGCCCTGCAAGATGCTCGGGCCCATAGTCGACGAAGTTGCAGGCGAGTACGCCGAAAAGCTCACAGTCGCCAAGCTCAACACCGAAACCAGCGGCCAGACCGCCGCCAAATACAAGGTAACCGCTATCCCCACGCTCATCCTCTTCAAGAACGGAGAAGAAATCGAGCGGCTCGTAGGATTCCGCGACAAGGAAGGCCTCAAATCCGCCATCCATCCACACGTATGATCAGCAAACCAATCCGAAACAAATCCCACTGAGGAGGTAGCTTGCACATGGCGTCCACCGTACTCTTCGCTTCGGCCCAGGTGGCAAAGCTCGCACCCGACGCAACCCTGCCCGCCAAATTCCGCAGGCTGCTCGCACGGCACTCCCTCGACGACCTCGTACGAGACAAGACCGTCGCCATCAAGATGCACGTCGGCGGCAACGTCGGCTACACGACCATCCATCCCCTTTTCGTCGGCATACTGGCCGAAGAAGTAAAAAATGCCGGCGGCAAGCCATTCGTCACCGACGGCTCGTCCTCGATCGCCGGCGCACGCGCACGCGGCTACACCGAAGAAGTCATCGGCTGCCCCATCATGCCCGCCGCAGGCTTCAATGAAAAATACATCTTCACGCGCGAGGTCGACTTCAAGACACTCAAGACGATCGAAATCACCGGCCAAGTGGCCGATGCCGACGTCCTCATCGACTTCTCGCACGTAAAGGGCCACGGCACCTGCGGCTACGGCGGGGCCTGCAAGAACCTCGCAATGGGATGCGTATCGTGCCGGACCCGCGGGCACATCCACGCACTCGAGGGAGGGTTCGACTGGCACCAAGACCTCTGCGAACACTGCAACATGTGCATCGACGCCTGCCCCACCGGCGCCGTCTCGTTCAACAGCGACGACAAGTTTACCGTCGACTATCACGAATGCGGATTCTGCCAGCACTGCGTCGTAGCCTGCCCGCAAGACGCAATCACCCTCGACCCAATGGGATACAAGGACTTCCAAACAGGCATGGCAATCGCCACGCGCGAAGTCCTCACATACTTCCAGCCGCAAGACGTGCTCTACATCAACATGCTCATCAACGTCACGATGGTCTGCGACTGCTGGGGCATGTCGACGCCCAACATCGTGCCCGACATCGGCATCCTCTCATCGCACGACATGGTAGCCATCGAAAAAGCCAGCCTCGACATGATCAAGCTCGACGACATCCTTCCCAGCGGCCTGCCCAAAGACCGCAAGCTGCACGACAAAGGCACGCACCTCTTCGAGCGCATCCACGGCAAGGATCCCTTCCTGCAAGTGAGCCTCCTCGAAAAAGAAGGGCTCGGCACACAGGAATACGAGATCGTCGAGGTGGAATAGCGCTTCCCTGCAAAAGTGCGCGTCGTCATGAAATGCCATTGCGGGCTGATTTCGCTTCCAGCGGCCCTGCTTTTCGCCACCACTGGATTTATTCCAGTGGAGCCATGCTTTTGCACTACACAGCCCCACAAAAGGAATCCCCCCGGCCGCCGGCCTTTCTTCCGAGCCTGCCAGATGGCAGACTCGGAAGAAAGGCATCGTTGCCTGCGGCAGGCAACGACATCCGCCGTAGGCGGATGCGGCGGCCGGGGGTGGGTGGGGTGGAGCCGCTTTGTAGTGCAAAAGCATCGCTCCATCGGCGCCAGGCCGATGGGGGCGTCACCAAAGCCGGGACGTGTCATCTCGGGCCACGCTAAACACCCCCGGCGATCCATCCCGCCAATTCGGAGGCAAGGAACACGATGGCGTTGGCCTTTAACGCCGCGCACCAAAGGCGCGGCCCGCAGGCACGCGGGCGTTTCCAGCACGGCGGCTCCCCACTAACGGCGGCAATGGAGCACAGAGGAATTGCTGTCCGGTGGAGCGCCTTGTTGGCAATTGCGGGTCATGCCTCCTTCGCTTCCACGACGTGGTCGTAGCGATGGGTTGGATTCGGTCGTCCAGGGCTCAGACAAAGCCAGGCCCGAGGAGTCGCCGTAATGCAACCCTTGCTGGTCGAGTCAAGTACCTCGCGGACCACCTCTTCGAGTGCTTCCGGTGACATTTGAACTCGAGCGTTGAGGGTCAACCGGGCTTCGGACGCGATCTCAGCCGAACCACGAATACTGAGGGTGTCGACCTTGCCAGTCAGGTTGCCCAGCAGAAAGCTGTCGCCCGCTTCGACTATGAGCTTAACGTGACCGACCGAGGCCCCCATGCTGTCAAATCGTTGACTTAGACTTTTCAGGAAACTCTCTGCAAAAGCGTTCCAGTCCGTCGTTTCGCCACTCAGCGTGAAGGAAGCGTTCAGCCATCCGAGTACGGCCTCTCCTTCGGCATAGACGTCGTAATCCACCTCCGCAAGGTGTTGTCCAGCATCAGAGCGCGTCGTTACCACATCAAGCCACGCGTCCAGCCCTTCTCCGGTCTTGGCACTTAGCGTGAACACGTCAGCAGTCGGGTACGCTTGAGCCACCCGCGCCTTCAGCGCTGCGAGATCGGATGACGTCAGCCGGTCTGTCTTGCTGACTACAACGATGTCCGCTTCTTCGATCTGCTTGCGAAAGATATACGCAGCACTGGGATGTAATCCAGCCGT
>JABMSA010000033.1 GCA_013202185.1 Planctomycetota bacterium | reverse complement strand
ATCATAGTGTTCATCGCCACTTCAAAAGAACTCGACGACCGAGCAGACCGAGCAACGCGCACGCAACCGCCCGGCACACAACACTCTTCCACGGCAAAAACGGAGACCGATGCGGCCGTTGCGCCACAAGGTGCCGCCCCGGACATCGAAGGAACGGTTTGGCCGGAGGAGCGCGGAACCGAAGCCGCCATTGAAGAGCCTGCCCCAGTGCCCCGTCACATATACTTAACCCCACCGGATATGGAAGTTCCGGTCGCCGTTATACACCCGCCATCCGTGCCCGTGATCAACCTGCACATAGCAAAGGTCCAAATACCCAACAGCGCCTACGAGGCACGGCTCGACTGGCGCAAGAAAAAGAACGCGATGCGCCGGGCGGCGGTCGGCAGCGAAGCCCGCTTCGCCATCGTGCAGGGGCTATGGTGGCTCGCCCGACACCAGGACCTCGACGGCAAGTGGAGCGCCGCGAAATTCACGGTGCACTGCGGGAACAGCCGCAACTGCGCCGACCACAGCGCGCCCTCGCTATCCGACGAGGCCATTACGGCAACAGCCCTCCTCGCAATGCTGGGCGACGGCCACACCCCCAGCCAGGGCAAGTTCAGAGCTCACGTTGCACGCGGCATCCAGTGGCTGCAGAGCCGTCAGCAGCCCGACGGCGCCATCGGAGAAGCAACAAACCGGAACAAGCACTTTCTGCTGGGCCACGCCATAGCCACCGCCGCCCTGGCCGAAGCCTACGGCATCACCGGCGAGGCACGCTACCGAGCGTCAGCCCAGAAAGCCGTCGGATACCTCCTCGAACACGACATCACCGTAATCGATGAAAAATTGCAAGTCAAAACCGCAAACATCGGCCTTGCGGCTGTGCGAATGGCCGCCCTTGGTGCAGCCGAAATCGCCCGGCTCGACCTCACACGCGGCTCCGCCACGGCCGCCGCCCGCCGCCTCGCCGGAATAAGAGACATCCAGGCGTCCGTCTACACCTCCCAGGCCCCATCGGCCATGACCACCCGCCCCGCAATCACCGTGGGCATGCTGGCCCTGCTCGACCCCACAAGCAAGCCCGACGACTCCCTCCTCAACGGCGAGGCGCCACGGATGCGCGAGCACATGCCCGACTGGGAAACCAACGGCCAGACCTACTGGCTGTGCGGCAGCATCGTTGCCAAGAGAATAGGCAAGAACGTCTGGTGGCGGTGGAATCAGGCCCTCCAGAAAACGCTCAGCAAACACCAGGTAAAGCGCGGCCACGCCATTGGAAGCTGGCAGGCCAACGACCCCACCACGAAGCTCGGCGGGCGCGTCTTCGCTACTGCGCTATCGGTGCTTGCCCTGGAAACACCATACCGCTGAGAAAGCGCCGGGAAGATTTCCTCCCACAAACACACCTGCAGCCATCTCGGCCACGACCAGGCACGCCCACCGCCGCAAAAATCAGCGCTTGATTCAACCGGGCATTTGTGTTTTAATGTACGGAGCATCAAGCGCCACACGCGCCTGTAGCTCAGTAGGATAGAGCATCGGTTTCCTAAACCGGAGGTCGCAGGTTCGAATCCTGCCAGGCGTACCAGAGAATCCGAAAAGCTCGGACACGAGGCCCCCGAGCGGCAAACGCCCGGGGTTTTCTTGCGCGTCCCGACCGTGTCGGCCACATTCTCGCCTGCCGCTGCATCCCTTCATTCGGTTAACAGCACGCCGCACGTGCCGATAATATAAACATAATTACGTTTTGCAGCATCTGAGAAGAGATTATCGCCTCAGAGCACGCGCGCACAGCGGCAGGTTCCTCCGCGTTGGAGGCCCCTTGCTACGCGCGCGAAAAGTTCCGTGAAACAGTCGGGCACTTCCGGAGTCCTTGCAGTCAAGGGATTTGACAATGAGAATAGTTCACAAGCTGAGTTTGGGGTTCTTGTTCGTTGCGCTGATGATTTGGGTGGCAGGCGGAATGGCCGCTCGGATGAGCCGCCAAGTGCTGCAGGAAGCGATTGAGGATAGCACGGTGGCATTTGCGGGTTACGTGTTGGACACCATCGACACGACCATCGGCGAGCGGATCGAGGACATTCAGGTACAGGCAACCGTTCTGGAAATGTCGGAACTGCTGGCAAAATCGAACAAAGAGTTCGAGCAGATGGATGACGTGGCCGGCTACGTGCAACAGCAGGACCAGGAATGGACATCAGCCCCACGTGGCACGCTGACGCCGTTCATGAAAGACATCATTGACAACTCCCTATCTCGGGAGCTGCAAGCCAAGGCTAAGTTTTATGAAGGCAAGCACGGTCACTCCCTCTTCGCAGCGGCGTTCGTTACGAACAGGTTCGGCGTTGTCGTCGCGGCGGCCCAGAGAACATCTGACTACAGACAGGACGACGAACAGTGGTGGCAGTGCGCCCGAGCAAACGGAGTGTACGTAGGAGATATTGGGTACGACGAGAGCGCTGAAACGTATGCGATTTGCATTGCGATTAGGGTCAATGACGAGGAAGGCCGCTTTATCGGAGTGAAGAAGGCTGAGCTCAGTATCCAACAGTTTGTCGAGATCGTATCGGAAATGCGCTCGAGGAAGCTCGGCAGGGGATTCAGCGCCAGCAACTATTGGCTGCTGACCAAAGAGGGCAACGTGATCTATTCTACCAGAGACCACAACACACTGGAGCCGGCGCCGGACTACCTGTCACATCTACGGGTCTGTTCCATGTCGGACGAACACGCCGATTCCTCAGGCGAGAATGCCGACGAAGGCGCAGTATCCTGTTACACCGACGCCAACGAGGATGCGCTCGTCGTTTGCACCCGTTCGCGGGGTCACGGCGATTTCAAGGGCCTGGGATGGTTATTGCTGGTGAAACACGACGCGAAAGACGTCTTTGCGCCCGTCAACTCGCTACGGCGAAGGATCAGTTGTCTATCGTTGGCCGTGACCATCATCGGCCTGGTGATCGGCTTCGTTGTGGCATCACCGATCGGCGGGCGCATAACGGGCCTGCGAAACGCGACCGTCGAGATCAGCAATGGCAACCTGGACGCGCGCGTTGACGCCTCGGGAAAGGATGAAATCAGCGAACTCGCCAAGTGCTTCAACCGCATGGCCGGGCAGGTGAAAGAATCGACCCAAGCCCTGCGCGCGCGCACGGCCGCACTCGAGCGCAGCAACAGCGAGTTGCAGGCCTTTGCCCACGTGGCATCGCACGACCTGCAGGAGCCGCTGCGCAAGGTCGAAGCGTTTGGCACCAGGCTGAAAGACAAGTGCGGCGACGCACTCGACGACAGAGGACGCGACTACCTCGAGAGAATGCAAGACGCCGTCAGGCGAATGCGCACCCTCATCAACGATCTCCTGACCTTCTCGCGCGTCACGAGCAAGGCACAGCCGTTCAGGCAGGTCGACCTTAAGAAGATAGCTCACGAAGTGCTCTCGGACCTCGAGGTGCGAATCGAGGAAACCGGCGGCAAGGTGGAGGTCGGCGGCCTGCCAACGATCGACGCCGACCCCATGCAGATGCGCCAGCTCCTGCAAAACCTTATAGGTAATGCACTGAAATTCCATCGCGACGAAGAGCCGCCGATAGTCAAGGTCGATGCGCAGCCCATTGACGCCCAAGAACAGCTCACCAGCACCTTCAGCGACGGCGGCTACCGGATCAGCGTGTCGGACAATGGCATCGGTTTCGACGAGAAATACAGCGATCGCATCTTCGGCGTTTTCCAGCGCCTGCATGGTCGCGGAGAATTTGAAGGATCCGGAATGGGCCTGGCCGTTGTGCGCAAGATCGTAGATCGCCACGGCGGCGCCGTAACCGTAGACAGCGCCCCCGGCAAGGGATGCACTTTCAATGTCTTGATGCCGGCAGTGCAGCAAAACAAGGAGAAGGAAGAAAATGGACAGACACGGAACACCCATCACGATTCTGATGGCGGATGACGACCCCGACGATCGCTTCATGGCCCAGGAAGCCCTCGAAGAGAGCCGCCTGGCAAACAAGATGTACTTCGTGGAAGACGGCGAAGAGCTGATGGACTGCCTCCACCGGCGCGGCAAGTACAGCGACCCTGAGACATGCCCCGAGCCCGGGCTGATACTCCTGGATCTGAACATGCCCAAGAAGGACGGCCGCGAGGCGCTCCAGGAAATCAAGAGCGACCCGGACCTCCGCCAGATACCCATCGTAGTGCTCACTACCTCAAGAGCCGAAGAAGACATCTATCGCACGTACGATCTCGGCGTCAACTCGTTCATCACCAAGCCGGTGACGTTCGAAGGGCTCGTCGAGGTGATGAAAGCCCTGGCAACTTACTGGTTCGAAATCGTCAGACTGCCTCGCGAAAGGGTGACTATCTGAGATGGACCAACCGCTCACCAGAGTGCTGCTTGTTGACGACGATGAGGACGACTTCATCCTGACGCAGGACATGCTCGCCGATATCGGGCACGGTCGGTTCCAGCTCGACTGGGTCTCGACCTTCGACGAGGCCATCGAGCGCATCGAGCACGACGAGCACGATGTTTGCCTGGTCGACTACTTCATGGGCGACCACGACGGCCTCGAGCTGCTCCGGCACGCAGCGGCCCAGGGCTGCACCGCGCCGATAATACTCCTCACCGGCGTCGGCGGCTATGAAGTAGACGTCGAAGCGATGAAGTCGGGCGCGGCGGATTTCCTCGTCAAGGACCAGATGACCCCCCACATTCTCGAGCGCTCCATCCGTTATGCGATCGAACGCAGGCGCGCACAAGACGCACTCGAGGCGAGCGAGGAACAGTATCGTGTGATATTCGAGGCATCGGCCGACGCCATCCTGATCTTCGACATGAACGGCGTCATCATCGAAGCCAACCCTGCCGCCGGAGCAGTATACGGCTATTCGCGCCGCAAGATGATCGGCCTGACCGCGAAGGACATCGTTCACCCGGACTACCACCACGAGTTCGAGGAGTTCATGCGCCAGGTGAAGATCGCCGGAGAGTATCACTGGGAGTCCGTTGACATTGCCAAAGGCGGCGTCGAATTCAACGTCGAGGTCCGCGGCAGCTTGTTTCATTACAAGGGGCACGACCGCCTCCTCACGGTCGTGCGCGATACCACCGAGCGAAAGCACGCCGAGAGCGTACTGAGGGAATCCGAGCAGAAGTACAGGAGCGTGGTGGACAACATCGGCACCGGCGTGGCCCTCATCAGCCCCGCGATGAAAATCCTGGCACTCAACAAACAAATGAGAACATGGTTCCCCGATGCCACCAGCTCGGGCTGGCATATCTGCCATGAAGTGTTCAATGATCCGCCGCGGGAGAGCGCCTGCCCGGGGTGCCCGGTCGCACTTACCTTGCAGGACGGCAAAGTTCACGAATCGGTGATCGAGACATCCGTTTCCAATAACGTTGTCCATTACCGGATGATCTCCTCTCCGGTCTTGAACGCCGAAGGAAAAATCCTCGGGGCAATAGAAATGGCTGAAGACATCACCGAGCGCAGGCGAGCAGAAGAAGCACAGGCACGCCTGGCCACGGCCTTTGAGCAGT
>JABMSA010000433.1 GCA_013202185.1 Planctomycetota bacterium | reverse complement strand
GTGCGTCTTCGACTCTGGCTTTCTTTTCTTTCATCTCGATTTCGGTTGCGGCCCCGACGTTGATCTGTGCGACTCCGCCGGAGAGCTTGGCCAGGCGCTCTTCGAGCTTCTCGCGGTCATAGTCGGAGGTGGTGGCCTCGATCTCGTTCCTGATCTGGTTGATTCTGCTCTTGACGGCGTCGGTGGCGCCTTCACCCTGGACGATGGTTGTGTTGTCCTTGGTGATTGTTATCTTCTTGGCGGTTCCGAGCTGCTCGATCGTTACGCTTTCGAGGTCGATGCCGAGGTCCTCGAAGACCGCCTCGCCTTTGGTGAGAATTGCGATGTCCTGTAGCATGGCCTTCCGCCTGTCGCCGAAGCCCGGGGCCTTGACGGCGCAGCACTGGAATGTGCCGCGCAGTTTGTTGACCACGAGCGTGGCGAGCGCTTCGCCTTGAACATCTTCGGCGATGACTACCAGCGGCTTGCCGGCCTGGGCCACTTTCTCGAGCAGGGGGATGAGGTCTTTGATGTTGCTGAGCTTTTTCTCGTGGATGAAGATGAGCGGGGCCTCGACCTCGAACTGCATGTTTTCGAAGTCGTTGACGAAGTGAGGCGAGATGTAGCCTCGATCGAATTGCATGCCTTCGACGAGGTCGACGTTGGTGTCGAGGCCCTTGCCTTCTTCAACGGTGATGACGCCGTCCTTGCCGACCTTCTTCATTGCTTCGGCGATCATTGTGCCGATTTCGACGTCGTTGTTGGCGGCGCCGGAGGCGACCTGCGCGATCTCCTTTTCTTTGTCTTCGACGGGCGTGCTCATCTTGTGAAGCTCGGCGGTGATGGCGGCTACTGCGTCATCTATTCCGCGCTTGAGCGACATCGGATCGGCCCCTGCCACCACGTTCTTGAGGCCTTCGTCGTAGATCGACTCGGCCAGGATGGTTGCGGTGGTTGTGCCGTCGCCGGCGACGTCGCTGGTCTTGGAAGCGACTTCTCGGACCATCCGCGCGCCGATGTTTTCGTTCTTGTCTTCGAGGTCAATTTCCTTCGCGACGGTCACGCCGTCTTTGGTGACCGTGGGTGGGCCGAAGCTCTTCTCGATGATGACGTTCCGACCGCGCGGGCCGAGCGTCACCTTTACGGCTTGTGAAAGTTTCCTGACGCCGGCTCGGATGGAGTCGCGGGCGTCTTGTTCAAATATTATACTTTTTGCCATTCCGACCTCCCGGGGGGCGGGGTTACCAGTTTTTCAACACTAATTAATCTTACTCTACTGCCGTACCGCGAGGATGTCTTCCTCACGCATTATGAGGAATTCCTCGCCGTCGATCTTGACTTCGGTGCCTGCGTACGATGTGAACAGTACGCGATCGCCGACCTTGACCTGCAGTTCGGAGCGACTGCCGCTGTCGAGCAGCTTGCCTTCGCCCACTGCCACGATTTCGCCTTCTTTGGGTTTCTCCTTGGCGGTATCGGGAAGCACGATGCCTCCGGCGGTCTTTTCTTCCGCTTCAATACGCCTCACGAGCACCCTGTCTGCTAGGGGCCTCACTTTCGCCATTGACCGCATTCTCCTTTCTGTCTCAGAAAACAGCCGAAAAACAAACAGGTTAGTAAGAACTAAGCTGCAACTAGTCTTCACCTAACTGCAAAATTCGTGCCAGTTGCGCGGCCATTATAGCATCGAGTGTGTAAGTTGGCGGTTCACAAGTACTTGTGGTTGGATCGCGAGCCGGCGCGAGGATGCGCTTCCTGCCGAAATGGCAGAGGCCGAGCCGGGCGGGGGATTGTCAGATTGGCAGAAGGAGGGATGAATGGTGGGACAGGCTTCCAGCCTGTCAAATGGTCGGAATGGCTTTCTTGTGACCGGTGAACCTGCCGAGATCAGCAAGCTGCAGTGCATTGTGGCCCAGTTAAACGATTACCCCTGGACCACCCTCACCACGCTCGCCGCTTAACTGTCTATGACGCTGCTCAGAATTCCCACGTCATCACGGCCAGAAGGGAGTTCTGTTCGTTCGTCGCGCCTTTGTCTTCCTTCGCGATGATTCCCTTCACCGACACTGTCCATTTCGGCCTGATGCTGTAGGTGACGTCGGCTTCGTGGCCCTTTGTATTGGTGCCGCCCCCGTGGAAGGTTCCATCGGTCAGCATGTCGGGCACGGCGTTGGCCTGCAGGAGCCGGTAAGCATAGCCGGCGGACCAGTCGCCCGTGGTCTCGTTTGAGCCGATCTTGCCGCCGATCTTGCAGCCCTCGTTGCGAGGGGCGCCGCTGGTATTGTTGACGTACT
Source organism: Planctomycetota bacterium (assembly GCA_013202185.1). Lineage (GTDB taxonomy): Bacteria > Planctomycetota > PUPC01 > JABMSA01 > JABMSA01 > JABMSA01. Next base: position 742 of record JABMSA010000433.1, on the reverse strand, counting down.
CGGTGTAGAACTTGAGCGGCTTGGCCCACCTGTTCGATACCAGTTCGGTGTAGAGTGCGAATAGGTTGAAGTCGTACCGCAGCACGTTTCCTGCAAGGCGGGTGTTGCCGGTGTCGTTCCAGGTCAGTGCGGCCCTGGAGAGGTTGCTGTAATCGTAATACGTGGTGGAGCACACCCACTGCAGCTTCGGATTCAGCTTCCATTTCCAGCCGGCCTGCGCGGCGTACAGAAACTGGTCGTTGTAGTCGTTGTTGAGCTCGCCGATGATCAGTTGACCGAGGTTGGCAAACAGGGAAACATCATCGGATGCTCGAATGCTCAGGCGTTCCGTCAGGCCCTCGGGCTGCACGTCGCTGTCCCATATCAGGTCGGTGTGGCGAAACGGGTTATTGAATTTTCCCCCTGTCAGCTTCAGCCAGTCGGCGACGGTGTACTCCACGTAAACTCGATCGATGAAAATGTTCTTGCCGCTGAAGGTGTTGGTGAACGTCTGCCAGTTCGACGTGGGGTCGCCCGCGCCGGTAACTAGCCTGGCCCCGATCACCGTGCGGTCGTTGAACTGGTACTCGCCGCCGAGGCGAAACCTCACCTGCTGGCGATGGCGGTCGGGCTGCGTGCCGGGGGGAATGTGGCGCCAGGTCGAGTTCCAGCGAAATGTCAGGTCGCCGCTGAAGCTGAGCTTGTCGGCGAGTTCCGCAAGGCGCTTGATCGTCTTGCCTGGGGCGGCTTGCTCGGGAGGCGC
>JABMSA010000432.1 GCA_013202185.1 Planctomycetota bacterium | reverse complement strand
GCGAACATTGCCGGGGAAACTGTGCCGCATGAGGATTTCCATTACGGCATCGCTCACCCCGGAGATATCCTTGTCGCGTTTGGCGTTGAAACGCCGGATGAAGTGCTCGATGAGCAGGGGGACGTCTTCGCGGCGCTCGGCCAGCGAGGGCAGATCAATTCTCACAACGTTAATGCGGTAGAACAGGTCGTTGCGGAAACTTTCCTGGTTCACCATCTCGGCGAGGTTGCGGTTGGAGGCGGCGATGATTCGCACATCGGCCTTTTGGGGGGTGTTTGCGCCGAGCGGCTCGTATTCTCTTTCCTGGATCGCGTGCAGCAGCTTCACCTGCATTGCCGAGGAGACGTCGCCGATTTCATCGAGCAGCAGCGTTCCGCCCTCGGCCGCGGCAAACCTGCCCGGCTTGTCGCGGTCGGCTCCCGTGAACGCGCCCTTCACGTAGCCGAAAAGCTCCGACTCCAGCAGAGAGTCGGGCAGGGCGCCGCAATTCACCCGTACGTACGGACCCTCTGCCCAAGGGCTGAGATGGTGAATGGCCTTTGCGAAGAGTTCCTTGCCCGAGCCACTGGGACCCTGAATCAGAACGGTGCTGTCACTTTCGGCGATGTCAGGCAGAATACCGAATATCTTGCGTATGCGGTGGTTCTTGCTGACGATGTCATGGAAAGTGTATCGATCAGTCAGCTCTTTCCGCAGTTCTTCGATGACCGACAAGTCCCTGAACGTCTCCACGCCGCCGACGATCCTCCCAGACGCATCCCTCAGCGCCGCCGTCGAGATGCTGATCGGCAGTTCCCTGTTGCTTCTCGTGAGGATAGTGATCGGCAGGTTGATGATCTGCTTGCCCGTGTCGAGCGTCTTCTGCAGAGCGCACGCTTCCTGGCAAATGCTCGCGCGGAAAACGTCAAAACACAACTGCCCCAGCGCCTCGTCACGCGAGAAACCCGTGATCTTCTCGGCCGCGCGATTGAACGACGTTATCCGGCCTTCGTTGTCGACCGTGAAAACGCCGTCCGCGATGCTGTCGAGGATAACATCGGTACTCGTGTTGTCTTTCGTTCGTTCCGGCATAGCCTGACCTCTCAGCTCAGTATTCATTGTATATCATCTTCGGGGGGCGTTCAATGATAAGATGGAGAAGAAAAGGAAACACGCGACCGCCGCTCAGACTCATATTTTCCCAGGTAGCCATTCTAACGTCTGCGAAATCGACGGGCAAGAGGAAAATGGAGGAATCTGGTGCAGTGCCGGTATTGATTATGGTACACTGCTCTGGTGGGAACCGGATCACTCAGCGCCGTTGCCGGAGAGCATCCACTGCAGCGCTTGTGATGCCCTGGCGTTGTTCGGATCGAGTTCGAGCGCTTCCTTGAGCTCGCGTTCGGCCTCGTCCGGCTGATTCAGCCAGATCATGACGACACCCGCGATGTAGTGCGTGTGTGAATCGTGGGGCAGCAGCTTGAGTGCGTGGCCGACTTCGCTGTGAGCAGGAACGAACCATCGCTTGTTTGCGTAGAGGTGCGCGAGGTCACGATGGGCAAAACCGTGAACCGGGTCAAGCTTCAACGCCTGCCACAACGCCAGAGCCGCCCGTGGCTCATCGCCCTCTCTGAGCCGCTCGGCCGCGTACGAATGGTAGTCATCGGCCGCTGCCAGGCTGGGAACCGGCGGCGCGACTCGGTCTGTCTTGATGTCGGACGGACGATGAGGGGCAGATACGACCAGGAGAAGCACGCAGGCAAGGCACAGAGCAAGCTCGCCGCCGAGGGCCACCGATAATGGCCATTTTGGAGGCTGTTCTTGCACAGGCGCTCTCTGCCGCCGCTTATGCGACACGGAACCAGGCCTCCTGCGTCCGAACAAGCCGACCGAGACAAGCGCGGTTACGGGCCCCGTGATTGCGAGGCCGACGCCGCCCGCCGTCAGCCGAAGGATTTCCACGGCCATGGCCTCGGTATTGAGCAGTTCCCTGGCCGATATCCGCAGCCCCTGTGGAAGCATCATAGCGTGGAGCTTTGTTCCTGCCCACACGAACATCAGCGTGAGCAGCATCGTGCCCGTTACGTCGCGACTCATCCGCATGCCGGTCTGGAGCGCATCGAGCGCCCGCCCGGCCCCGCCTTTCTCTCGGCAGAGCTGTTCCACGGCGGACGCCACGCTCACGCCCAAGTCCAGCACGATGCCCAGGATGCAGATGATCGTGCCGCATGCCAGCAGGCTCACGAAGTTGAGCTGAATATCGCCTGAGAGCGCTTGCCGCAGCATAAGCGAGAAGGTGGTGGGGAAGCCGCTGAGCTTGAGCGGGCCGGAAGCAATCAGGACGACGGCCGCCGCCGCGAGCAACCCTCCACAAGCGCCCAGCATAGACGCCAACGCCTTCCTGCCCACGTTCCCCAGGAACATGACTAGCATCGTCATTACCAGGAGGGCGAAGATAGAGACCGCAACGAACGGGGAGAAGCCGTGCAGGATCATCGGGAACAGGAACAGCGCCAAGCCCAACATCGTGACGACGAGCACGGCCGTGAGCAGCAGGCCACGGATTCGCAGGAAAACGATAAGCGCACACAACAGGCCCGCCACAAGGAAGATGATCGCCGGGAATCGCACGATAGGTTTGTAGATCAGCATATCTTCGACACCGCGGTCAGACGTCGAGATGCTGACGCGAACCAGCGAACCCACACGCAGAACAGCGTTGCTGCTGGGCTTGAAGTGCAGGATATTATTGCCGAGGAGAAGCCTGCCACGGTTTATTCCCGTGAGCGCCTCGAGCACGATGGGCTGGTGACGCCTGTACGCCGGGCCCCGGCCTGGGTTCGTGCGAGGCGGCTCGTCGAAAACGTCCGCCACAGGCCCGGCGAGTGCGACAACTTCGGCGAGCGCTTCCTGCACAAGGAAAACGTTACCCGCGACATCTCTGGAGCGGCGCACGTCGGCCCGCTCGAGCTGCAGACGCGTGCGCCGGTCGGCCAGCAGAGCGCCCAGGATCACCACAAGGATTCCCGCAGCGACAACGAGGTTCTCAAGCCGTTTTCGACTCATACCGGCGACCCAGAAAATGCGCTGCGATCAGCGTTGTAAACGGTATCGACAAAGCCAGTGCGAAGCTGGTGGAGATCATGTGTACCACTTCCACTGCTATCTCCTCATGATCCAAAAGCAAGGCCGGGTGGTACGGCAGACCCCGTGTGTGAAACAGGAGAAGCATTTCAAATTGGCAGCCCGCGTAGATCAGGACGATGGCAATGATCATCGCGCCCATGATGTCGCGGTCCACCGCAAAGCCCGACTTTCTCAGGTGTGCGCGATCTGCGGCCGGCGTGGCCTGCTTCACTTCCCATACCGCAGTGGACACTCCCATTGCCGCGTCCATGATTGCCCCGAGCGAGGCAATCACCATGCCTGCCAGCATCAACTGGTAGAAGTTGACCTTTGCCAACCCGGGACTATACCACAACGGAACGTCCAAGTGACAAAACAGCCCGAACCCCACATCGAGGCCGGTGAACGCCAACGCTCTGCAAACGACCGCCGGAAGCCAGATCGCCGCGCCCAGGGCGCATAACGACCCTGCAATCGCATAGAGCGATTTTCGATTCCAGCCGCCGATCAGGGTGATGCCTCCCACGCACAGCGGCATGCCCGTCGCCGCGGCCAGGAGCAGCGGGGGCCAACCACGCAGCGCAAGGGGAAGAAACACCAGTACGACAAGCACCACGGCGATGAGGACCGACGCCAGAACGCGCAGACCTCTGGCGCCCATTGTGACCGCAAGGCATAAGACAAGCAGGCCGATCAGGATAAGTAGAATGCGGTCGCGACAGGGATCGAGGATCTCCGCATCACCGCGCACGCAACGTACGAGGCAGACGTCTCCCGGATGCAGGACTTCCGCGTACTTGCGAGGGCAGCGTGCCTCCAACGTTTCGCCGCTGCGCCGCCCCTCGAGGATTTCGACCTGGCAGATCAGCTCGCCGGCTTTATCTTCAATGGGAGAGATGATACGGGCGCGGAGCGCCTCGTGTGACTCATCGCCGCCGATGGCTGTTTGGCTTTTCTGCGTCTCCGCGGCGTGGGCGGCGTATGAGCAGGTGGCCGTAGCAAGGATGAGGGCCGCGAAGCTCAGGAAATGCAACCTTGTCCTCATTCCTTGCTCTCCGCGCCTTCACGTCTCAGCATCAGTCCTCCGGTAGCGGCCCTTCGCAGAGCCGCCCTGCAGCTCACACCGCGACAAGTGTTATCATTCCGCGCAGAAGCTGCTCACCCAGGGTGGCCGCTCGGGCGCCTGCCCGTTTTCGAGCATTGTTGCCCACGCCTCGTCGGTGAGCCTGTCGCTCATCGGCCACTTGAACTCGTAATATGAGAACACCGGCCCCATGCCCAGGACCACCTGCCCGCCGGGGAGGGCATACGCGACGGCCATGAGGTGCACGTATCCGACGCCTTCTTCGAGCACGGTCCCGGTGTTCATCTCGGTGTGGACGTCGGCGACGATGGTTGTTTTGCCGCCCCGCGCGGAAACACCTTCCATGACGGGCTGGAGATGGAAACCGAAGTACTTGATGAAGTCGGCGTCCGCCGGTGCCATCGGGCGGCCCTCGAGTTCGTCTGCCGAGATGGCGATGAGCCGCTGCAGGATCTGTTCCAACGCGAGCAGGCGGCTGGTCTCGAGGGTGTCCAGCGCGTCCAGGTCAGTGAGGCCGGTTCGTGTCATGCGGGTGAGCGCGAGGAGCCTGGCGTAGAACTCGGGCACGGGCTCCACGTATCCCTGGTCGGGTTCGGGGGGCAATGACGACTCGACCGGCGTGTAGCTCTGTTTCGCGTAGAGGATGGTGTCGTGCCGGAGTTCAGCCCACGACGCCAGCGCGGTGTGGAGCTGCTTGTTGAGCCATGCGGTGGTTTGCATGAAGGCGGGCGTGCCTGCTTCGGGCTCGAGCAGCAGCGCCTTGAGGGTGTAGAGCCAGCTCCAGTAGAGGTTCTTGTTCCAGTCGGATTCGTCGAGCACGTCGGACTGCTCTTTCAGCTCATTGAGCGCGTCTTCGTAATCTTCATAGTCCGCGTCGCCTTCGGCCCGGAGGATGTCGAGAGCCCTGTCCGAGCCGAGGATCGCCATGACGTCCAGCCCACGCGGAAAGCAGCGTGCCAGGCGGCCGGCGCCCGTGACGCACAGAGTGAAGGGCCAGGGATCGTCGAGCTCGCCAACGTAGTCGAACAGCACGAGGTTCTGGAACATGTAGGAGTCGGGCACGAAGCGTTGTCCCATAAAGCGCATGCCCTTGCTCTTGGTGAGGCATTCGTCGATCTTCTCGGGGGTGAAGGGCGGGACGATCATGCACGCGCCCGTTCCGCCGTAGATTTGAGGATTCGGCAGCAGCGTGAGCTCGGCCTTCAACTCAAACATCTTTCCGTCGTCGTTGAGGTCCCTCAGGAGGAGCGGGCTGCCGAAGACCTCGAGCAGGCATTGGGTGTATTGGTACGGCGTGAGGTCGTCCGCAACGCCCACGAAGTACGAGATCACTTCGTAGATTCTCGGCCAGTAAGAGAAAGGCTCGGCGCCGCTCTCCTCGGCGAGGGCGATGGCGATCAGCGATGCCTGTATGGTCTGTATCCTCGCGTCGTGCGCAGTGATGAAGCACTCGCACGACTGGCACGCGGGCTCACATCCCTTCAGGAGGAAGCCCAGCCTGCCGTACCACATCATTGCCTTGAAGTACTTTCCCAGGGTCTCGCTCTGCGTGTAGTGCCCCCTTGGAACGTCTCGAGGTACCCGAAGATGGGGCTGAGGCCGAATCCGGCGTGGGCTTCTATGTTCGCCAGCTCGGTGTCGACGTCTTCAGCCACGAGCGCCGGCGCCTCGAAGTCGGGTGCGACCAGCTTCATCGCAACGGCGAAGAACGCCATGTTTCGCTTCGCCGCCTCGCAAACGTCGCCTTCCTGATTGTCGTAGACCTCCCGCGACTTATCCAGAAACGCGGCGGAAAGCGCCTGGACCTGCGGGAAGAACTCCCGCTCCTCGATGCTCTTGAGTATCTCGTCGAACTGCACGTGATACAAGTGCAGCATCGTGTCGGACGTGACGACATTCGGAATGCCATTGTGGGTCATGCGCTCGTAGGTGAAGGTGATGTCGTCGAGGTGATAGAGCAGACCGCCCGGCTCAAACACGACAAAGCCGTTGCGCGACAGCGCGGCGCGGGCGTCGTCGCTGAGCATGCCGAGGGTGTGCCCGGGGTTGGCGATCTCGTCGAGATCAAGAGGCAGCGCATAGGTGGGCGCGCCGGGGGCTACCGAGACGCCCTCGCCGACGTAATAGTCCGAGAGCTTCGGCCGCGGCAGTTCGTTGAAAGCCGCATAGTCCTCCGAACTTGTGTTGAAGCGGTTGTGAAGGAAGATCAGATCGAGGATGTTGATCCTCTGGTCCTGGTTCACGTCGCAGCGCCAGTTGTCGGCGGATGCGGGGTCTTCGCCCAAGTGATTGCGCACCCGGATCATATCGAGGACGTTCACCGTGCCGTCGGCGTTGGCGTCGCCGGGTGGAAAGAGCAACTCCGCCGGGGCGTGTGCGGCGAGCGCTGAGACAACAAGAGCCGCCAAGCCCCATCCAAACAGCTTCAATGTGCGTGCCATGACAAAGCCTCCTTGCAGTGTGATGATACGGTACTACTCGACCCACGCCCGGATCAGGAAGTGCGAGAACAACAAGGGCGTGGGTCGAGTAGTACCGTATCATCACACTGCAAGGAGGC